>NZ_JBPWJX010000025.1:0-61281 GCF_051781745.1 Bacillus cereus group sp. Bce019 | reverse complement strand
CAAAAAAATAAGACCATCATATATAAGATGGTCAAGGAAGGGGACAATTTATGTCAATTTAATTAGGGATGGAAGCTATTCAAAGACACTGGGGAATGTCTTATAAATTAGGGAGGAACAGCTTCGATACATATACTATAAAAGGTGGATGTGACCTCTATGTGAACATAGAGTGAAAGATATGGGGATTTGAAAAATAGTACATATGAAATTGTTATTGCTAGCAATATTGAGTTAGGGTATAGAGTTTTCCAGCATAAAACGAAAAGGAATCTGAATATAAATAAAAGTTGTAATCTATGAAAAAAAGGATTATGCTCAACTATATTATGAGAATATAAGGTTTGTCCCAATTATTTAAGGGCTTTTAAAAAGCTTTTTATTTATGAGGGGAAAGCTTCACTTTAATAAGGGAGTTAGTGATATGGACGTAACAAAAAAACAAGGGCTGTATAATCGTCTTATACGATTAAACCCACCACAAATATTAGCATTAGGCTTTTTCTGCTTAATTGTGGTTGGCGGTTTGTTATTAAAATTACCATTCGCAACGAAAGTACATATTAGTTGGGTAGATGCTTTCTTTACAGCAACGTCAGCAGCGACCGTAACTGGTTTGGGAGTAGTGGATACAGCAAGTACATTTACGATGTTTGGCGAAATTGTTATTATGTTTTTAATTCAAACAGGTGGTCTAGGCCTTATGACAATTGCCATTTTAATTGTTTGGGTACTAGGTAAAAAAATCGGATTACGCCATCGTTTATTAATTGGAGAAGCATTTAATCAAACAAATATAGGTGGTCTTGTAAAATTAGTAAAGCGTGTCTTTATATTTTCGATTTGTATTGAACTTATTGGGGGCATCTTTTTATCGTTTCGCTTTATTCCAGAGTTTGGTTTTGGAAAAGGTTTATACTATAGTATTTTTCATGTAATTGCATCTTATAATAATGCAGGATTTGCTTTATGGCCAGATAATTTAACAAGATATGTAGGGGATCCCATTATTAATATTGGGATTTGCTCTTTAATTGTAATTGGGGGACTCGGTTTTACTGTATTAATTGATATATGGTATAGCCGCAGTTTTCGAAAATTATCACTTCACTCAAAAATAATGATTATTGGAACAGTAGTGCTAAATATTATAGCAATGATTGTGATTTTTGTATTGGAATATAATAATGTGAAGACGTTAGGGAATTTATCTTTAAATGAAAAACTATGGGCTTCCTTCTTTCAAGGTATTACTCCGCGGACAGCTGGATTTAATACGGTTGACTATGGAGGTATGGAAGAATCATCTATATTATTTACGATGATTTTGATGTTTATTGGTGCAGGAAGTGTATCGACAGGTGGAGGAATTAAATTAACGACGTTTGTTATCTTAATTACATCTGTCCTTTCTTTCTTTAGAAAAAAGGAGGAAATTGTTTTATTTCAGCGTACAATTAAAATGTCGACAGTAACGAGGGCCTTAGCGATTGCTGTTGCCAGTCAAATACTTATTTTAGCAGCGGTATTCATATTAATGCTTACAGAAAACTTCAGCTTTATTCAATTATTATTTGAGACAATATCAGCGTTTGGCACAGTCGGATTAACGATGGGAATTACTGCAAAGCTATCGGCATTCGGAAAATGTATTATTATGTTTGTTATGTTCTGCGGATTAATTGGACCATTAACACTTGTGTTCTCTTTAGCGCGACCAGCAAAACAAAAAATAAAATATCCATCGGAAGATGTGTTTACAGGGTAAGGTATCCCGCGTTAAGCGAGATACCTTTTTCTTTTTTAGAACAGGGAGAACAATAGACCAATAAGTGCTACTCGGAATAAAATTGCGATAAGTGCAGCAATTCCACCGACAACTGCAGCGATACCGCCAGTTACAGTAGCTCCGCGATTATAAGCGTAAATACCGAGTAAAACAGAAACAAGACCAAATAGTGTTGGGAATGTAAATAGCGATAAGATAGATAGCGCAAGAGCGATAAAACCAGCAGTTGATCCAGCAGCAGACGATTTTACAACATCTTTATCGTCTTTATCATCGTAATCATAATCAATGCGTTGTGGTGCAACCTCAGCGGCGTACTCTTCTTTATAGTCACTATAATCACTATCTATTCTATCTTTTCTTTTATAATCATCAAATTTCTCAGTCAAAGTCATGACTCCTTTCATAACAAGGTTCAATAGTAGTATGTATCTCTTTTTCTTTTTTATCCCGCTATTTGTGGGAGTCGAGCTACGTACACATCCCACTGATTAAAGTTTCACTATACCGGAGCATGTACAGGGAGTAGTATCTTTTAAAAGGAGGAAAATGTTTTCTTGAAATAGGAAAAGTTAGTATGACTTCCTCTATTTTGGAAAATATAAAAAGGAATAATGAGGAAAGGGTGCAATACATAATGGAACATCCAATTGAAAATTTAATGAAAACGGCAATGACAAATTTAAAAGAAATGGTAGATGTAAATACAATTGTTGGGAGCCCGGTTTCAACAGCTGACGGAAATGTAGTATTAACAGTATCTCAAGTGGCTTTTGGTTTTGGAGCTGGTGGAAGTGATTTTAAAGGGGATTTCATTACTGAAAAACATAACGGTGGGCAAAATCAGCTTAAAGAGAACAAACAAGGGCATCCATTTGGAGGAGGAAGCGGGGCTGGGGTTTCCATTAGTCCAGTAGCTTTTTTAGTAGTTGGTTCTAATGGGGTGCAAGTATTACATCTCAACAGCAGTACACATTTAATTGAAAAGGCTTTAAATACTGTACCAAGCACTGTAGATAAATTTGTAAATGGTCGCCAAAAGTGAACTTGCATTTTTTAGGAATTATGATATATTAGAAAAAGTGCGCTTTAGGATGATCGGAATAATTGAAATGTAAATATATATGATGTGTAGAATAAGGGAGAGGAATTTATGATTAATATTAAAAACTTAGTAGTTGGCTTATTTATGTTAGTAAGCGGCTTTGTTGTATATGTAATAAAAGAAAAAGCTCCATTCTAAAACAGACAAACGGTTAATGTCTGTTTTTAATTTGCGGAAAAAAGTTGACAAGTTATTGTATTGGTGTTATAATTTTAATTCGTGTCTCGGTTACAGCTAGTGTAAAGTAAATATCTCTTATGAATGCAATACGAAAAGTTTGCGAAAGATCGGGTAATTTTATCAACAACTTTTGTGAACAAACCCTATAAATTGTATTTGTGAGCTATATATGTATACTAGTGAATCAAGGAGCGGTCAGTGGAACCGTAATGATGAGAGAGAGGTAGGGCTTTCATCCAGTATATGTTACTTTCCCGTTAGGTGAATATAAAAAAGAGGACTCCTTTTAAAAGGAGTCCTCTTTCATTTTTTAAGTGCGAATTTCAACTTGTTGACAAATTTCATCCGTTGTTAAACCGTGAGCTGTAATGACTGATCCTTTAATTGATGTATCTGCAATGCCCATCATATTAGAATCCTGCCCAGTTACAACGCAACAATCACACCCTTGTGCATCCTGTTCTGAGTTAAGTGTAACAACTTCATGACCTTGTTGCTGAAGAGCTTGTTGAACGTCTGTTAATGAGTTTTCAACGCCAATTCTAGCCATAATTCTCACCTCCTACCATCTAATTGCTAGTATGCTCAAGTTTACTGCATATATTTATGAAAAGACGGTAGGAAGTAAATCTTTGTTTAGTCGTTATATACGCCAGTAAGCATTTGACTAACGAATTGATCGTTTAATGTATCTTGTGCTGAAGAAGTATTTGAATGGATGTCGATTGAAGCAATAAAATGATTATGTTCTTTCGTATTTGGTTCTACCTCTACGTAATTATCGAATTTACAAAAACCTTTCGTATCCATTAGATCAAATAATTGCAGCATTTCTACTACCTCTTGTCTCGTTCCTTTAATTTGTACACACGCCATATTTATTTCCTCCTTTATTTTGACAAATTGTTTTTTAAAAATAGGATTATGATTATGAAATGAAAAATATGAATGTTATTTTTAGACAGCGCTATTTTTGTTATTTTCCCCCTTTTTCAGCAAAAGTCGTTATATATTCCCGGATTTATAAAATCGGACGTCCGTTTATTGAATACAATAGATTCGTATCAATTGATGAAAATCCTTCTTTTAAACAAATATTTTTTTAGTGGAAATTGGCGAAAAAAATTTTTTGACTTTTTGTAAACGTTAACAATGTTGTTAAATCAGTATAAGTAAAGAAGTACGTATGATTAAAAATTATAAATTTTCTAAAAATTCACTTGATTTATTTAGAAAGGAGAGTAAACTAGGAAACAATAAAAAATTCATAGAACATAGGAGGCGCTTCTAGTGAATGAGCAATGGATTTTCTTAAATGGAGAATTTGTTCCAAAAGCTGAGGCAAAAGTTTCAGTATATGATCATGGCTATTTATATGGCGATGGAGTGTTTGAAGGAATTAGAGTTTATAGCGGTAATGTTTTCCGTTTGAGAGAGCATCTTGTCCGGTTGTATGAATCAGCAAAATCAATCCTTTTAGAAATTCCATATTCATTAGATGAAGTAACAAATATTGTTGTTGAGACGATTCGACAAAATAAATTATCTAATGGATACATTCGCCTTGTTGTATCAAGAGGAGCAGGAAATCTTGGATTGGATCCCGATTCATGTAAGAAGCCGAATGTAGTAGTAATTGCAGAACAATTATCTTTATTCCCACAAGAATATTATGAGAAAGGGATTCCAGTTGTAACAGTTGCAACGCGCCGAAATCGTCCCGATGTTTTATCCCCTCAAGTAAAATCTTTAAATTACTTAAATAATATTTTAGTTCGTATTGAAGCGAAATTAGCTGGAGTACAAGAAGCGCTTATGTTAAATGATCAAGGATATGTAGCTGAAGGATCAGGAGATAACGTGTTTATTGTTAAAGGAAATAAATTAATTACACCACCAAGTTCTGCTGGAGCGTTAGAAGGTATTACACGAAACGCCATTTTAGAAATCGGCGAAAAACTTGGGTATGACGTAAGAGAAGAGTTATTTACAAGACATGATGTATATGTAGCTGATGAAGTGTTTTTAACAGGAACAGCTGCTGAAGTGATTGCTGTTACGACAGTAGATGGTAGGACGATTGGCTTAGGGCAAACAGGTCCACATACGAACCGTTTATTAGAAGAGTTTCGTAAGTTAGTTGTAGAAGATGGAGAGAAAATTTACGAAGAAAATAAAGTTGGATAACAACTTTTTTAACATAAGAAAGCGTTGATAGGGAGGAGTAGTTGATTGTGAAGCCTCACAGAGAGTCGGTGGTTGCTGAAAACCGATGGTTCACGTCGACGAACATCGCCCTTGAGTGCTAAGCTAAAGCATTTGTCTAGGCTTAGACGGTAGCTCCGTTATTAGCTAGATCCATTTATGGATCACTGAGGCAAGAGTATTCTTGCAAAGAAGGGTGGTACCGCGAAATCTTTCGTCCCTTCAGCACATAGCTGGAGTGTGGACGTAGGATTTTTTTATTGTATAAAAGTTTGAAAAAGGGGGCTTATAAGAACAATGTCTTCAAAAACGAAAGAGAAACTGGCAACTGGTGCACAGCTATTGTTAGAAGCGCTAGAAAAGGAAGGCGTAGAAGTGATTTTCGGTTATCCGGGTGGTGCCGTTTTACCTCTCTATGATGCATTGTATGATTGTGAAATTCCGCATATTTTAACAAGGCATGAGCAAGGGGCAATTCACGCTGCTGAGGGGTATGCCAGAATTACAGGGAATCCAGGGGTTGTAATTGCAACGAGTGGACCAGGTGCTACAAATGTAATTACGGGTCTAGCTGATGCGATGATTGATTCATTGCCACTTGTAGTATTTACAGGCCAAGTAGCAACAACGTTAATTGGGAGCGATGCTTTTCAAGAGGCAGATATTATGGGACTTACGATGCCAGTGACAAAACATAACTATCAAGTGCGAAAGGCCTCAGATTTACCTCGAATTATTAAAGAAGCATTTCATATTGCTAAAACAGGAAGACCAGGACCAGTCGTTATTGACCTTCCGAAAGATATGGTAGTCGAGAAAGGTGAGCGATGTAGCAATGTACAAATGGATTTACCAGGATATAACCCTAATTATGAACCGAATCTACTTCAAATAAACAAATTACTCAAAGTAATTGAAACCGCAAAAAAACCGTTAATTTTAGCTGGAGCGGGTATATTGCATGCGAAAGCTTCGAAAGAATTGACAAGTTTTGCTCGTAAATATGAAATCCCTGTTGTGCATACATTACTTGGACTTGGTGGTTTTCCACCAGATGATGAACTATTTCTAGGGATGGGGGGAATGCACGGTTCTTATACAGCCAATATGGCATTATATGAATGCGACTTACTCATTAATATAGGCGCGAGATTTGATGATCGTCTTACTGGAAATTTAGCTTTTTTTGCTAAAGGGGCGACTGTTGCACATATCGATATTGATCCAGCAGAAATCGGGAAAAATGTGCCAACAGAGATTCCTATTGTTGCAAGTGCTAAGCAGGCGTTAGAAGTATTGCTTCAATCAGAAGGAAAGAAAGAAAACCATCATGAATGGCTCTTTTTATTAAAGAATAGAAAAGAAAAATATCCATTCTCTTATAAAAGAAATTCTGAAAGTATTAAACCTCAATATGCGATTGATATGCTATATGAAATTACGAAGGGAGAAGCGATTGTAACAACAGACGTTGGGCAACACCAAATGTGGGCAGCGCAATATTATCCACTGAAAAATCCAGATAAATGGGTAACTTCTGGTGGATTAGGAACGATGGGATTCGGATTTCCAGCAGCAATCGGTGCGCAAATTGCAAAGCCTGAAGAATTAGTTATTGCAATTGTTGGTGATGCTGGGTTTCAAATGACTCTGCAAGAATTAAGTGTATTAAAAGAACACGCTTTACCCGTTAAAGTATTTATTTTAAATAATGAAGCTTTAGGAATGGTAAGACAATGGCAAGATGAATTTTACAATCAAAGATATTCACATTCTTTATTACCATGCCAACCAGATTTCGTCGCTCTTGCAAATGCATATGGCATAAAAGGTGTTCGTATTGACGATCCACTTCTTGCAAAGAAGCAAATCCAGCATGCGATCGAATTACAAGAGCCAGTCGTAATTGATTGTCGTGTACTTCAATCAGAGAAGGTTATGCCGATGGTTGCGCCAGGAAAAGGTGTTCACCAAATGGAGGGAGTGGAAAAAGGGTGAAGAGAATTGTTACAGCGACAGTTCGAAATCAAAGTGGTGTGTTAAACCGAATTACAGGGGTTATGACACGAAGACATTTTAATATTGAAAGTATTTCAGTAGGTCATACAGAATCATCAGATATATCGCGAATGACGATTGTTGTACACGTTGAAAGTGAACAGCAAGTGGAGCAGTTAATTAAACAACTGCATAAGCAAATTGATGTTCTGAAAGTATCAGATATTACAGAAGAAGCGATGATTGCTAGAGAGCTTGCTCTTATTAAAGTAGCAACTTCTGTAGCGAGGGCAGAATTATATAGTTTAATTGAACCGTTTCGAGCCGCTGTAATAGATGTTGGGAAGGATTCCATAGTTGTGCAAGTAACAGGTACGCAAGACAAAGTAGAAGCGTTAATTGAATTACTTCGTCCATACGGTTTGAAAGAAATTGCTAGAACAGGTGTAACAGCATTTACACGTAGTATGAAAAAACAAGATAAGCAAGTTATGTTAATTCAATAATCATTTAAATATAGGGGGAAATGAAAATGGCAAAAGTTTATTATGAGAAAGATGTAACAGTAAATGTATTAAAGGAAAAGAAAGTAGCAATCATCGGATATGGCTCGCAAGGTCATGCGCATGCGCAAAATTTACGTGATAACGGATTTGATGTAGTAGTAGGTTTAAGAAAAGGTAAGTCTTGGGATAAAGCGAATGAAGATGGGTTTTCTGTATATACAGTAGCAGAAGCTGCGGAAAAAGCTGATGTAGTAATGATTCTACTGCCTGATGAATTACAACCAGAAGTATATGAAGCTGAAATTGCACCAAATTTACAGGCTGGAAACTCTCTCGTGTTCGCACATGGATTTAATGTTCACTTTGGTCAAGTAAAACCACCAGCTAATGTAGATGTATTTCTAGTAGCGCCAAAAGGACCAGGGCATCTCGTACGCCGTACGTTCGCCGAGGGCGGGGCTGTTCCTGCATTATTTGCAGTATATCAAGATGCAACAGGAGTTGCGACTGAAAAAGCACTTTCTTATGCTGACGGAATTGGAGCAACGAGAGCTGGTGTACTAGAAACGACGTTTAAAGAAGAAACAGAAACAGATTTATTTGGAGAGCAAGCTGTACTCTGCGGCGGAGTGACTGCACTTGTAAAAGCGGGATTTGAAACGTTAGTTGATGCGGGATATCAGCCTGAACTTGCATATTTTGAATGTTTACATGAACTGAAGCTAATCGTTGACCTTATGTACGAAGGTGGACTTGAAAATATGAGATATTCAGTTTCAGATACAGCGCAGTGGGGAGACTTCGTATCAGGACCACGCGTTGTTACTGAAGATACGAAGAAAGCGATGGGGGCAGTATTAGCAGAAATTCAAGATGGTACATTTGCAAGAGGATGGATTGCAGAACATAAAGCAGGAAGACCAAATTTCCATGCGACAAATGAGAAAGAGAATAAACATGAAATCGAAGTAGTTGGACGTAAATTACGTGAAATGATGCCTTTCGTACAGCCGCGAGTAAAGGTAGGGGTTAAATAATATGAAGCAGGTTTTGTTCATGGATACAACGCTTCGTGATGGCGAACAATCACCAGGAGTAAATTTAAATGAACAAGAGAAATTACAAATTGCTAGGCAATTAGAGAGGCTTGGTATTCATGTAATGGAAGCTGGATTCGCGGCAGCTTCCGAAGGCGACTTCCAATCGGTAAAACGTATTGCGAATACAATTCAAAACGCTACGGTTATGAGTTTAGCTAGAGCGAAAGAAAGTGACATTCGAAGAGCATATGAAGCTGTGAAAGGCGCTGTATCTCCTCGTCTACACGTATTTCTAGCTACGAGTGATATTCATATGAAATATAAACTTTGTATGTCAAAAGAAGATGTGTTAAATAGTATTCATCGCTCGGTTACGCTCGGAAAATCATTATTTCCGACAGTACAATTTTCTGCAGAAGATGCGACAAGAACATCGAGAGCATTTTTAGCTGAAGCAGTAGAAATTGCGATTCGAGCAGGAGCGAATGTAATTAATATTCCGGATACAGTTGGATATACAAATCCGGAAGAGTATTATTCTCTTTTTAAATACTTACAAGAATCCGTTCCATCATATGAAAAAGCGATTTTTTCTTGTCATTGTCACGATGATCTTGGTATGGCAGTAGCAAATTCGTTAGCTGCGGTTGAAGGGGGAGCAGTGCAAGTAGAAGGAACGATTAATGGCATTGGAGAAAGAGCAGGGAATGCAGCGTTAGAAGAAGTTGCAGTAGCTCTTCATATTAGAAAAGATTTTTATAAAGCAGAACCTTCGATGACTTTAAAAGAAATTAAGGCGACGAGTACATTAGTAAGCAGGTTAACGGGTATGGTTGTACCGAAAAATAAAGCAATCGTTGGAGCGAATGCATTTGCTCATGAATCAGGCATCCACCAAGATGGGGTTTTAAAAGAAGTAACAACTTATGAAATTATCGAACCAGCGCTTATAGGAGAATCTCAAAATCTCTTTGTACTTGGGAAACATTCTGGCCGTCATGCGTTTACGGAAAAAATGAAAGAGCTTGGTTATGAATTTACAAATGAAGAGCGAGATGCGGCATTCGAAGCATTTAAAAAATTGGCGGATCGTAAAAAGGAAATTACTGAGGAAGATTTACGCGCAATTATGCTTGGTGAAGCAGCATTTGCAGCCCAGCAATATAACATTACGCAATTACAAGTGCATTTCGTATCAAACAGTACACAATGCGCAACAGTTGTGCTGAAGGATGAGGAAGGAAATGTATATGAAGATGCAGCCACTGGTTCTGGTAGTATTGAAGCGATATACAATGCGATTCAAAGAATTTTAGGATTAGAATGTGAATTGGCAGATTATCGCATACAATCTATTACACAAGGTCAAGATGCACTTGCTCACGTTCATGTTGAATTAAAAGAAGGTAGTCACCAAATATCAGGTTTCGGAGTTGCGCAAGACGTATTGGAAGCGTCGGCGAGGGCTTATGTCCATGCAGCAGGGAAATTAAAATCTCTTATAGCGCTTGTGAAATAAATAATTGATAGGTGAGAGAAGCTTTCCTCACCTATCAAATTAAAGTTCTGAAAATTCAGTTAAAAGGAGTGTTAAAAATGGAAAAACGTATCGTTTGTTTAGCTGGTGATGGTGTCGGTCCAGAAGTAATGGAGAGTGCGAAGGAAGTATTGCATATGGTAGAAAGGCTATATGGACATCATTTTCATTTGCAAGATGAGTACTTTGGTGGTATTGCTATCGATTTAACTGGGCAACCATTACCACAGCGAACACTTGCCGCCTGTTTAGCGAGTGATGCGGTTTTACTTGGAGCAGTAGGTGGACCAAGGTGGGATAGTGCGAAAGAAAGGCCTGAGAAAGGATTATTAGCATTAAGAAAAGGACTCGGTGTATTTGCGAATGTTCGCCCTGTAACGGTAGAAAGTGCAACTGCACATTTATCACCATTAAAAAACGCTGATGAAATTGATTTCGTTGTCGTTCGTGAATTAACAGGCGGAATTTATTTTTCTTATCCGAAAGAGCGAACGGAAGAAGTGGCGACAGATACACTTACGTATCATCGCCATGAAATTGAACGTATCGTTTCGTATGCTTTTCAATTAGCAAATAAGCGGAAGAAAAAAGTAACATCTATTGATAAAGCGAATGTTTTAGAGTCTAGTAAATTATGGAGAACTGTGACAGAAGAAGTAGCACTTCGCTACCCAAATGTGGAAGTAGAACACATTTTAGTAGATGCAGCAGCTATGGAATTAATTCGGAATCCAGGAAGATTTGACGTTATTGTAACGGAAAATTTATTTGGTGATATTTTAAGTGATGAGGCTTCAGTATTAGCTGGATCATTAGGAATGCTTCCATCAGCAAGTCACGCTGAAAAGGGACCTTCATTATATGAGCCTATTCACGGATCAGCACCGGATATTGCGGGGAAAAATAAGGCGAATCCAATTGCGATGATGCGTTCTGTTGCAATGATGCTTGGGCAATCTTTCGGATTAACGAGAGAAGGATATGCAATTGAAGAAGCAGTTTCTGCAGTCCTTAAATCAGGGAAATGTACAGCAGATATCGGGGGGACTGAAACGACAACTTCATTTACAAAGGCAGTTATTCAAGAAATGGAAGAGCAAGCGTTAGTAGGGAGAGGAAGATAATGGGAAAAAGGTTACTAGATAAGCTTTGGGAAAGACATGTAGTTGCGACTAATGAAAATGGATTGGATTTATTATATATCGATCTACATCTTGTTCATGAAGTAACGTCACCGCAAGCCTTTGAAGGCTTGCGGCTTACAAATCGAACAGTCCGCAGACCAGATTTAACATTTGCAACGATGGATCATAATATTCCAACGAAAGATGTTTGGAATATTACCGACCGCATTGCGAAGCAGCAATTAGATACACTTCGGCAAAACTGTAAACAATTTCAGGTGCCATTAGCGGATATCGGAGATGAAGAGCAAGGGATCGTTCATGTAATAGGACCAGAACTTGGACTCACACAGCCAGGAAAAACGATTGTTTGTGGTGATAGTCATACAGCAACACACGGTGCTTTTGGCGCACTAGCGTTTGGTATTGGTACGAGTGAAGTGGAACATGTATTGGCAACGCAAACGTTATGGCAACGAAAGCCGAAAGCGATGGGCATTGAGTTAAAAGGAAAGTTACCGCAAGGTGTCTATGCGAAAGATATTATTTTACACCTTCTTTCAAAGTACGGAGTAGCAGTTGGAACAGGTTACGTAATGGAATTTTACGGAGAGGCCATTCATGCTATGGATATGGAAGAGAGGATGACGCTTTGCAATATGGCAATTGAAGGGGGAGCAAAGGCTGGTATTATTGCACCAGATGAAAAAACGGTTGCTTACGTAAAAGGGCGTAAATATGCGCCGAAAGACTATGAATCTATTAAGGAAAAATGGTCAGAACTTTATACAGATTTAGATGCAATTTATGATTTACATATTCTAGTAGATGTTACAGATTTAGCGCCGTACGTTACGTGGGGAACAAATCCTAGTATGGGTGTTCGGATTGATGAGAAATTGCCAGAAAAGCATGATGCAAATGACGAAAGAGCGTTTTCTTATATGGGATTGAGTCCCGGACAAAGTACGTATGACATTCCAGTTCAACATGTTTTCATTGGATCTTGTACAAATTCCAGGCTTTCTGACTTAGAAATTGCTGCATCTGTCGTGAAAGGTAAAAAAGTAAAAGAAGGTGTGCGAGCACTTGTTGTACCTGGATCTCAAAGGGTAAGAGAAGCAGCGATGCATAAAGGATTACATCGCATATTTGAAGAAGCTGGATTTGAATGGAGAGAGCCCGGATGCTCAATGTGTCTAGGTATGAATCCAGATCAAGTGCCTGAAGGAGAACATTGTGCCTCTACGTCCAATCGCAATTTTGAAGGAAGACAAGGAAAGGGAGCACGAACGCATTTAGTTAGCCCGGCAATGGCGGCAGCGGCTGCGTTATATGGTCATTTTGTTGATATTAGAAAGGAGAGTTATGATGGAGCCATTTCGTATTCATAAAGGTACTGCCGCAGTACTGATGAATGATAACATTGATACAGATCAAATTATTCCGAAGCAATATTTAAAGAGAATTGAAAGAACTGGGTTTGGGAAGTTTTTATTTGATGAGTGGCGATATGATAATAATCGCCAAGAAAACCCTAATTTCCCGCTTAATGCACAAGAAAGAAAAGGAGCCAGCATATTAATCACAGGTGATAATTTTGGATGTGGCTCGTCAAGAGAACATGCTCCATGGGCACTTGCTGATTATGGTTTCCGCGTTATTATCGCTGGAGGATTTGCCGATATCTTTTATATGAATTGTATGAAGAATGGCATGTTACCGATTGTAATGGATAAAGATATGCGTGAACAACTTGCTAAAACAGATGCGAGGGAACAAATTACAGTTGATTTAGAAAATGAAATAATGACAACGAATACGCATAGATTCCATTTTACGATCGAGAAAATGTGGAAAGAGAAGTTATTAAATGGTTTAGATGAAATTAGTATTACAATGCAATATGAACAAGAAATAAAAGAGTATGAAAGAAAAGTGGCTTTACATTAAAAAAATGACGGAATATTAAAAATGTATTTACATTCAAAATTAACTGTTATATACTATGTGAAAATCAGAGGAGAAAGGGAGTAAGTATTATGAATATCGTGCAATCTATTACAATGCTTACACAACTACATCATCATACATGAAACCCTTGAACCTAGCGTGAAAACGTGTAGGTACAAGGGTTATTCCCGTTGTACCTACACTCTACTGAAGAGCCTTGTAGGTATTTTGTCTACAAGGCTCTTTTTATTTTCGGCTTAGGGGAATGAAATAGGCATACATTAGAAGGGGAAAGGTGTGAAAATTTAGATGACAAAATGGAAACGAGCAAACCCGAATGGAACGAGAGATTATTTATTCGAAGAATGTACGTTAATTGAAGAAGTAGAACAAAAATTAAGGCTTACTTTTTTAGAGAGAGGTTATGAGGAAATAAGAACACCTACAATTGAATTTTATGATGTTTTTGCATTTCAAAATAGACCGATAGATGAAGAGAAGATGTATAAATTTTTTGATGAAAAGGGAAGGATTATCGTTTTACGTCCAGATATGACAATTCCTTTAGCGAGAGTTATTGGAACACAGAGATGGGATACGCCACTTAAAGTGACGTATAGCGGGAATGTATTTCGAGCGAATGAATCCCATTCTGGAAAATATAATGAAATCGTACAAAGTGGTATTGAAGTTATCGGGATTGATAATGTAAGAGCTGAAATTGAATGTGTAATAAGTGTCATTCAAGCACTTCAAAAGTTGAAGGTGCAATCTTTTACAATTGAGATTGGGCAAGTACAGTTATATAAATGTATTGTAAAAAAACTCTCCATCCAGGATGAAGAAGAAAGGGTACTTAGAACGTATATAGAAAGTAAAAATTATGCAGCCCTCTCAAATTTTATCGGAGAAAAGAAATTAGATCGATGCGATGAGACAGTAAGATTACTTGAGAAATTGCCAAGGCTATTTGGAAATTTAGAAGTTATTGAGGAAGCAGAAAAGCTTGCTTCAAGTAATGAAATGAAAATGGCAATTGCAAGAGTAAAAGAAATGTATGAAACAATTGAAACGTTAGGATATGGTTCTTACATATCAATTGATTTGGGCATGATTCAACACTTAGATTACTATACGGGTGTTATTTTCAAAGGATATATATATGAAATTGGAGAAGAAATCGTTAGTGGCGGAAGATACGATGAGCTAATTGGGAATTTTGGAGAAATGTTGCCAGCTGTTGGACTCGCGGTACAAGTAAATCAAATTGTGAAGGCGCTGCAAGAGCAGCAAGAACCATATGAACGAAATCAAATTGATATTGTGATTCATTATGAGTTAAATAGATTAGCGGAAGCAGAAAGGTTACGAAATTTACTTCGAAAGGATGGGAAAAATGCTTGGTTATCTCTATTCTCTAATTTAAGCGATACCTTTCAATTTGCAAGAAAAAATAAAATAGGAACGGTCGTTGAGGCAAAGAATGAATACTTAGTGGAATATGTATGGAATGAGAAATGGGTAGTCCAGAAAGAAGGAGAGGCTTCATGCGTAACATTCAAATTGCGTTAACGAAAGGAAGATTAGAAAAACATGTCATTCCACTTTTTGAGCAGATTGGAATTGATTGTTCCGAGCTCAAAAATAAAGGTCGGAAGCTTGTATTTCAAAGTAAAAATACAAATGTTTCATTTATTTTAGTAAAAGCGGTTGATGTTGCTACTTATGTAGAACATGGGGTAGCTGATATTGGCATCGTTGGAAAAGATATTTTAATGGAAAACGAGAAAGATATTTATGAAATGCTGGATTTAGGAGTGGGGATTTGTAAGTTTTGTGTTGCTTCTATTCCTACGTATAATCCGAAGAGTTACCGGAAGAAAAGAATCGCTACGAAATACCCCCATATTACTTCTACTTATTTTCATGATAAGGGAGAGGATGTAGAAATTATTAAGATAGAAGGTTCTGTAGAAATCGCTCCTCTTCTTGGATTGGCAGATGCGATTGTAGATATTGTTGAAACAGGAAAAACATTACAAGAGAATGGACTCATTGTATTTGAGGAAATGTACTTTATATCGGCTCGGATGATTGTAAATAAGGCAGCCTTAAAAACTAAAAAAGACGAAATATTCAGCATTATAAATATGATGGAGCAAGAAATCTTATCAGGGAAATAGGAGGATTTAAAATGGAAATCATTTATGAAGAATTTAAGGAGGCATTATCTAAAATAAAAGTGCTAAGAGAAAACGCTAATATAATAGAAGAAACTGTTCAAAGAAGTGTAAGAGAAATCATTAGACATGTAAGGGAAGGGAAAGATGAGGCTTTATCTTTCTATACAAAAAAGTTTGATGGTGTAGAGATGAAAAATTTTCGTGTAAGTGAAGAAGAAATACAGCAAGCGAGTATGTTTGTAGAGAATTCATTTTTAGAAGCTTTAAAAGAGGCGAAGAAAAACGTTGTTTCGTATCACGAAAAGCAAAAGAAGCACTCAATATTCGATTGTGAAAGTAAAGGGATAATTAGAGGGCAACTCATTCGGCCGTTAGAAAATGTAGGTGTATATGTACCGGGTGGGACAGCCTCATATCCTTCTTCAGTATTAATGAATGTATTGCCGGCGAAACTCGCAGGTGTGAAAAAGATTGTAATGGTAACACCGCCGAGGAAAGGAGGAATTGATCCGCATATATTAGCTGCTGCAGATCTGGCGGGAGTAGATGAAATTTATACGATAGGTGGCGCACAAGCAATTGCTGCTTTAGCATACGGGACGGAATCGATTCCGAAAGTGGATAAAATAGTTGGACCGGGAAATTTGTACGTCGCTCTAGCGAAACGAGAAGTATACGGAATAGTAAATATCGATATGATTGCTGGTCCATCAGAAATTGTAGTTGTCGCGGATGAAACAGGTAATGCAAAATATATCGCAGCGGATTTATTATCGCAAGCAGAGCATGATGAGAGAGCAACGGCGATTTGTATTACAACGAATATGGAACTAGCTAAAGAAGTAGAAAAAGAGGTAGAAAGACAGTTAGAAACGTTACCAAGAAGTGAAATTGCACGTGAATCAATAAATAGAAATGGAGCCATCTTTATCGTTCCTTCTTTAGAGGAGGCGCTAAAGTTATCAAATGAAATTGCTCCAGAACATTTAGAGTTACATATAAAAGAACCAATGAATGCTCTAGATTATGTGAAACATGCAGGCTCTATTTTCCTTGGGCCATATTCACCTGAACCGCTCGGGGATTATTTAGCGGGACCGAATCATGTATTACCAACGAGCGGAACGGCAAGATTTTTTTCTCCGTTATCAGTCGATGATTTCGTGAAAAAATCAAGTTTTATTTCTTATACGGAGGAAGCATTAAAAAATGTACAGCATCATATTGTAGAGCTTGCAAATAAAGAAGGGTTACATGCACATGCGAGAGCAATCCAAATAAGGTTTGAGGAGGAAAAATAATGCGTCAGTCCAGTCAAGCACGTGAGACGACAGAAACAAAAATTAAATTAAATTTGCAGCTTGATGAAAGTACAAATGTATCTATTCAAACAGGAGTTGGTTTTTTCGATCATATGCTTACTTTATTTGCTAGACATGGAAGATTTGGATTGCAGGTTGAAGCAGAAGGTGATGTATTTGTCGATGCACATCACACCGTTGAAGATGTTGGAATTGTACTCGGAAATTGCTTGAAAGAAGCATTGCAAAACAAAGAGGGAATTAATCGTTACGGTTCTGCGTATGTACCGATGGATGAATCTTTAGGATTTGTCGCAATTGATATAAGTGGACGCTCATATTGTGTATTTCAAGGGGAATTAACAAATCCGAAGCTCGGGGATTTTGATACAGAATTGACGGAAGAATTTTTTAGAGCAGTTGCACATGCTGCCAATATTACATTACATGCGCGCATTCTATACGGAAGTAATACACATCACAAAATTGAAGCATTATTTAAAGCTTTTGGTAGAGCGCTTAGAGAAGCGGTCGAAAAAAATGCCAACATTACTGGTGTAAATTCAACGAAAGGAATGTTGTAATTGATTGCCATTATAGATTATGGAATGGGGAATATTCGCAGTGTAGAGCAAGCATTAAAATATATTGGCGCAGAGTACATTGTAACGAGTGATAAAAAAGAGATATTGAGAAGCGATGGCGTGATTTTACCGGGAGTAGGTGCATTTCCGAAAGCGATGGACGTATTAGAAGAAAGAGATTTAGTGTGTGTACTAAAAGAGGTTTGTGATATAGGAAAACCACTCCTCGGTATATGTTTGGGCATGCAGCTTTTATTTGAACGAAGTGAGGAACTAAAAGATTGTAGCGGGTTAGGTTTACTACCAGGGGAAATTCGTAAGTTAAAAGTTTCGTATAAAATTCCTCATATGGGATGGAATGAATTAAGGAAGGAAAGAGAATTTCCGCTTTGGAATGGATTAGTGGATGGTTCTTTCGTGTATTATGTTCACTCATATTACGCGGATTGTCCAGATGAAATTGTATGCGGAGTAAGTGATTATGGAATGCAAGTACCAGGGTTTGTCGCGAAAGGAAATGTATTTGGTGCACAGTTTCATCCAGAAAAAAGTGGCGAAATTGGCATGCAAATATTAAAAAATTTTCAAGGGGTGGTAGAAGCATGGAAATCTTCCCAGCTATCGATTTAAAAGAAGGACGATGCGTTAGACTTTATCAAGGAGAGTTTAGTAAAGAAACGGTGATGAATGAAGATCCAGTAGCGCAGGCGATCATATTTGAAAAGCTTGGAGCGGAAATACTACACATTGTTGATTTAGACGGTGCAATTGCTGGCGAGTCTTTAAATTTGCCCGTCATTGAAAAAATCTGCAAGGCGGTACGTATTCCTGTGCAAGTGGGAGGAGGAATTCGTTCACTTGTAACGGTGGAGAAGTTATTGTCAGCAGGTGTAGAAAAAGTGATTTTAGGAACAGCAGCTCTTTATGATAAGTCATTTTTAGAGGAAGCAGTTCGTCTATATAAAGAGAAAATCATTGTTGGAATTGATGCGAAAAATGGTTTCGTAGCAACGAGAGGTTGGCTTGATCTATCTGAAATTTCTTACGTTAGTTTAGCGAAACAAATGGAAAGTTTAGGTGTTCAAACGATTGTGTTTACAGACATTTCGAAAGACGGGACGCTTGCAGGTCCAAATTTTGAACAATTAGCGATACTTCAAAAAAGTGTGGGCATTCGTCTCATCGCCTCTGGAGGAGTGGCATCTATTCAAGATGTGAAAAAGTTAAATGATATGAATATATATGGGGTCATAATTGGAAAGGCGCTTTACGAGAAAACGATTGATTTAGAAGAAGTATTACAGGTAACGAAGTTATGTTAGCGAAACGAATTATTCCATGTCTAGATGTGAAAGAAGGGCGAGTCGTAAAGGGTGTAAATTTTATAGGATTACAAGATGTCGGTGATCCGGTTGAAATAGCTGAAGCATATAACGAGGCAGGGGCAGATGAAATCGTATTTTTAGATATTACGGCGACTCATGAAGGAAGAAAAACGATTATAGATGTTGTAGAAAAAACAGCAGCAAAAGTATTTATTCCTCTTACGGTTGGCGGGGGGATATCAAGTGTGAAAGATATGTACAATTTACTAAGAGTTGGGGCAGACAAAGTTTCACTAAACTCAGCGGCAGTGCGAAACCCGAAGTTAATAGAAGAAGGGGCAGAACACTTTGGATCACAATGTATTGTCGTGGCAATTGATGCTAGAAAAGTAGCAGAAGATAAATGGAACGTATATGTCAACGGCGGAAGAGTTGACACAGGAATGGATGCCATAGAATGGGCGAAGCGTGTTGTTAAACTTGGGGCAGGTGAAATTTTGTTAACGAGTATGGATGCAGATGGAACGAAAAGCGGATATGACCTTCGTTTAATAGAAGAAATTTCAAAAAGTGTTTCTATTCCAGTCATCGCATCAGGAGGCTGTGGTCATACGGATCATATTATAGAAGTTTTTCAAAAGACAACGGTTGATGCAGCGTTAGCGGCATCCATCTTTCATTATGGTGAGGCGACAGTGCAGAGTGTAAAGCGAAAATTAAGAGATGCAAATATTGAGGTGCGGTTATGAAACCTAATTTTTCAAAAGGATTAATACCGGCAATTGTCATCGAAGAAGGTACGAAAGACGTTTTAATGCTAGCTTATATGAATGAAGAAGCATATAAAAAAACGTTAGAGACGAAAAGAACATGGTTTTATTCTCGTTCGAGGCAGTCGTTATGGAATAAGGGGGAAACATCAGGGAATGTTCAATATGTGCAATCTTTATATTTAGATTGTGATCAAGATTCAATTGTTGTGAATGTGAAACAAGTAGGACCTGCTTGTCATACGGGAGAGAAGACATGTTTTCACTATCAAATTATATAGGGGGATACATATGGAAAATGCCTTTAAGTTGCTGTATAAAACAATTGAAGAACGAAAGGGAAGCCCACTTCCTGAATCGTATACAAATTATTTATTTTCAAAAGGAGAAGATAAAATTTTAAAGAAGATTGGTGAAGAGTGTGCTGAAGTAATTATCGCATGTAAAAATAATGATAAAGAAGAAGTAGTGAAAGAAATAGTTGATGTATTTTATCACTGTTTCGTTTTATTAGCTGAAAAAAATATTGCATTGGAAGATGTGATGCGAGAGGTGAAAGAACGAAATGGAAAGCTTTCGAGAGTTGGGGATAGAAGGGAAATAGATACATTATAAGGGGGAATGTATATGAAAGTAGATTATCATCTTCACTTAGAAGAAGGACCGTATTCAATAGGATGGCTTGCTAAAATAAATGAAGCGTTGGAATGTTATGAACCGCTTCAAGAAAGACATTCTATTGATTGGCTTATGAAAACACAAGAGCGTTTGCAAAAGCGTGTGAAGGAAGGGCCATTTACAACAGAATGGATAGATCTATATTTAGAAGAAGCTGTGCGAAAAGGAATAAAAGAAGTGGGAATTGTTGATCATCTATATCGTTTTCATGAAGCAAAAGGATATTATGAAAAATATGTAGATATTAGTGATTCTAAGCTCGGTCGTATACAGAAAGAATGGTTAGATCAAGTAAGGGTAGTTTCACTGTATGATTTTACAAAGGCAATTGAAGAGGCGAAAGAACGATGGGGGAAAAGAGGTGTCACACTTAAACTTGGAATTGAAGCGGATTATTTTATTGGTTGTGAAGGAGAGTTAAAAGAATTATTAGCGCTAGGAGACTTTGATTATGTAATTGGTTCCGTTCATTTTCTAAATGGCTGGGGATTTGATAATCCAGATACGAAAGAATATTTTGAGGTGCATGACCTACGCGCATTATATGATATGTTTTTTAAAACAGTTGAGAGTGCGATTCGTACCGAGTTATTTGATATTATCGCTCATCTTGATAATATAAAGGTATTTAATTATCGATTGGATGAGAATGAACAGCTTTCTTATTATGAGGAAATTGCCTGTGCATTAGTAGAAACGAATACGGCAACAGAAATAAATGCAGGATTATACTATCGTTATCCTGTTCGTGAAATGTGCCCAAGTCCACTATATTTACAAGTATTAGCTAAGTATGGTGTTCCAATTACGATTTCTTCGGATGCCCATTACCCAAATGATTTAGGGAATTATGTACAAGAAAATATACAAACATTACGAGCTCACGGTGTTACTCAGGTTGCAACATTTACGAAGCGAGCAAGAGTAATGAGGTCGCTTGAAGAAGAAGTAACAAATTCAAAATGAAACGCAATTTTTTGATGAAAACTGTCCTTTTTGTTCAAAATAAGAAAGAATGAAAAGGAGGGTAAGAAATGGCGAAACAACAAAACAAACAAAATGTACAAGGTGCACAGCAACAAGCTTATACTTCTGAAACGAATGCTGCATCTCAATCGGTTATTGAGGAGCAAATTAGCGATACGGTTGCAGAAGGAACTATTGATGTGAAGCTTGGAAAAGAATCGCAGGAAAAAGCGTAAGAAGAGGGGAGAGTTGCATCTCCTCTTTTTTCATGGAAAAGTGTCGATTTTCAAAACTATAATCAAATTCCTTGGTTTTTATATGTGGATTTCTTACAATGAAATATAAGAGATGTCTTATTTTCTATAGAAGAGGTGTTAGTAGTGGCAAAAATATTAGTAGCGGGAAAAATTCCGGAAATTGGATTAGAACTATTAAAAGATCATAATGTAGAAATGTACAATAAAGAGGAGTTAATTTCTATAGATGAATTAACAGAGCGTGTAAAAGATAAAGATGCATTGTTAAGTTTACTTTCGACAAAAGTGCCAAAAGAAGTTATTGATGCAGCGCCTCATTTAAAGATTGTTGCAAACTATGGTGCTGGTTACGACAATATTGATTACACGTATGCGGGCGAAAAAGGAATTGCAGTTACGAATACACCGAAAGTATCAACGGAAGCGACTGCAGAATTAACATTTGCACTTCTTTTAGCAGCGGCGCGTAGAATTCCTGAAGGGGATACGTTATGTCGTACGACTGGATTTAACGGATGGGCACCGTTATTTTTCTTAGGACGAGAAGTCCATGGTAAGACAATCGGAATTATAGGTCTTGGAGAAATTGGGAAGGCTGTTGCAAAACGTGCGAAAGCATTTGGAATGGATGTTTTATATACAGGGCCAAATCGTAAGCTTGAAGCTGAAAGTGAACTGGGAGCAACGTATGTGACGTTGGAAGAATTATTACAAACAGCAGACTTTATTACAATTAACTGTGCTTATAATCCAAAATTACATCATATGATTGATGAAGAGCAGTTTAAAATGATGAAGAAAACAGCGTATATTGTAAATGCTTCACGTGGACCAATTATGAATGAAGCAGCACTTGCTCATGCATTAAAAACGAATGAAATTGAAGGAGCAGCTCTTGACGTGTTTGAATTTGAACCGAAAATTACAGAAGAGCTAAAAGAATTAAAGAATGTAGTACTTGCTCCACACGTAGGGAATGCAACATTTGAAACTCGTGATGCGATGGCTGAAATGGCTGTCAGAAATATTTTAGCTGTATTAAACGGCGAAGAGCCAGTAACACCTGTAAATCAAAAGGTATTAGTTACAAAATAAAAAGAAACCTTCCGGACTCGGAAGGTTTTCTTATTTTTCTTTATTGGCTTTTTTAGACGGTCTTTGTCTAATGAATTGAGATAACATGTACAAAATATATAGTGGAATGGCAATGAATAAGAAAACAGAAAAATTTCCAAATCCTGTTTGATACATTGTAATAATGATTCCAACTAAAAATAGTGTAATAATGATGCTATATCGTGGAATTGGTACATCTTTTAAACTTGGGATACGAATGCGGCTCACCATTAAAAATGCGAACGTTACAAATACGGTAATAAGAACGATTTTTGGAATGGTATGTGAAAATAATGTTAAGAAAGCAACAAGCCCTCCCGCTGCTGTAATCGGTACTCCAGTGAAATATTTCATTGAAGTAGAAGATGGTGTTACATTAAATCGTGCTAAACGATATGCTCCGAAAAGAGGGAATAATCCCGCTATGTATAATCCGATGATTCCGTAGTTTGAGAAAGATGTGTAATACATTAAAACAGCTGGTGCTGCACCAAATGTTACGACATCTGCAAGCGAGTCGAGCTCTTTTCCCATTTGTGAATCAACACGTAATAAACGAGCAACACGACCATCAAGACTATCTAACATCATCCCGATAAGTACTAAAATAGCAGCTGATTTATAATATCCTAAAGATGCATAGCCGATTGATAAAAATCCGCTATATAAATTTCCGAGCGTAAATAAGTTTGGAATAGCTGCTCTATACAAAATCTGATCCCTTGCTTTCTGTAATAAATTCTTAATTAGTGTATGAAAGTTTACTTATTTTATCATACCATAAATTTATTCCTCATACGAAAGAAATTACCAATTTGTGAAAGATTTCATAGAAGGATGGTTCGAAAATTAAGTGGAAATAAAAAGAGGAAGCAACTTGTATAAAGTTGCTTCCTTTACTATTCAAATTTCGTTGTCATCGTTCCGGTTTTATATCGATTATTAGGATCGAAGCGTAATAAATCTCCATAAATTAATTTATCGGAGAGTTTTAATTCTGTTTTTGCTTTTTCAATATACGGCTGACATAACGTCATGTCAGCTTCTTCACCCGTACTTCTTTTGTAGCACATATTTTTTGTATAAACATACTCTTCAGAAACAAAGCTACCATCACGCATTACCATAAGCGGGTCTTTCTCTTTAATAAATAAGTCAGTTCCAAATTCAACGGATTTATTTGTTTTAATACCAAGTAAATGAAGGAGCGTTGGCTTAATATCAATTTGACCGGATACTTTAGAAACAACTTTTCCTTCTTGGCCAGGCACATGAATAATAAGAGGGACTCGTTGTAATTGCATAGAATCGAATGGTGTAATAGTATCTTTTCCTAGGAACTGTGCCATAGCTGCGTTATGGTTTTCGGAAATACCGTAATGATCACCATAAATGACAATAACGGAATTATCATATAATCCTTCTTCTTTTAATTGTTGAATAAATAATTTAAGAGCTTCATCTGTGTAACGAACAGTTGGGAAGTAGCGGTTTACAACACCACTTTCCGAGTTGAATTCATCAACATATTGATCTTCCGGATTTAGAAGAAACGGAAAATGATTTGTTAATGTAATAAATTTTGTATAGAACGGTTGCGGTAAAGATTTTAACTTTGGAATAGATTGTTCAAAGAACTCTTTATCTTTTAATCCCCAACCGACAGACATTTGCTCCGTTCCTGCGTAATCATTTAAATTAAAATAACGATCATATCCAAGCGCAGGATACATTACATCCCGATTCCAAAACGTTTTATCGTTTGAATGGAAGACGGCAGAAGAATATCCGTATTTCTTTAATTGTTCTGGTGTCGCTGTGTATTCATTTGTTGCATGAGTAAAGAATACAGAACCACGATCTAGCGGATAAAGTGAGTTTTCAACGATAAATTCAGCATCAGAAGTTTTGCCTTGTCCAGTTTGATGATAGAAGTTATCGAAATAGAAACTATCCTTAATAAATTCATTTAAAAATGGTGTAATTTCTTTTCCATTTATTTTTTTATTAATAACAAAGTTTTGTGTAGATTCCATTGAAATTAAAATTACATTTTTACCTTTTGCAGCTCCAAATAAGTTTTTATCAACTTGTTTGTCTTTTGAGTCTGTATAGTTTTTAATTTCAGAAAAACCATCCCCACTTGCAAATACACGCTCAGCTGAAGACTTGGATTGAAGCGTAATATCAAATAGATGGTATGTGTATAAACCTAAATTCTTCACGACAGTTTGACGGTCAAATGAGCGCGAGAACATTTGTGGTTTATAAATAACTGATACAACAATTTGTAGTGCTAATAAAGCTGTTACACCGCTAAAGAAAGTTCGCTTCTCTGAGCGGGAAAGTGGTGTTTTGTCGCCAAATGATGGGAATTTACGTGAAATAAACATTAAAATAATTGCATCTGCAAATAAAAGTAATGTTTTGTACGTAAAGAGTTCTTTTATACTTGTCCCTAAATCAGCCATATTGTTTGTTTGGAATAAAACCGGGAAAGTAACGAAATCGTTATAGAACCCATAAAACATTGCGTTTCCAAATAAAATAAATGACAGTATAAAACTGATTCCAATTATAATTCGGTTTCGGTGCTTAGATGCAAGTAAAGCTAAGCCAAAAAATAAAAGTAACGCAGCTAGTGGATTGATAAAAAGCATGAATTCTTCAAAGAAATTATCAATTTTAATATCAAATGCTAGCTTGTACACAATATATGTTTTAATCCATAGTAAAACGACTGCAACGAGTGCAAATCGCAGTTTTGGAAACAGGTGTTGTAGCATAATATACTCCTCTCCTAAAAAGCATGACAGTTCTTGTGAGTCAGTTTGCTTAACGACTCGTTTTATATATACGAACAGTCCTTTGTTATTATGATTATTATACTATGAGTATCATTATACGAAAATAAAAGAAGGTTGTGGGCTTTTTTATAATAATCGAGTAGAAAAAGAGTGGTGGGAGACAATAAAACAGAATTTCTATGTATGATAATTATCGTACGCAGAAAGAATCGCGTGATAATACGGAGGTTATAATGCGAAAATTATTATATTTTATAGCATGCAGTAGTGTTATACTTTTTACTTCACCGAGTGTGTCGGTAGCCCAATATGATGCACCTCTTATGGAAGATGCACTTTATTCTGTTTTATTTCCAAAAATAAATAAAGCAATTGAAAAACAATATGGAAGTTTGAAACCTTATCAATGTCCTAAAATTATTAGTTTAAAAAAAGTGTATAGCGGTACATATTTATTTCAAGCAAGTATTGAAGTGACAAAGTATGAACGTGTTGCTGGGAAAATTGCTCCACCATTTGAGAAGGTAACGATTACATTTAATAACGAAGAAGGCGAATGGGAAGTGACAAAGATTTCGGTAAAGCGCTTACCAAATGATACGAAACTAAACTGTAAAAAAATAATATAAAAAATTGTTTGACAAATAAAATGGTCCTTTGGTATTGTTAATAGCAACAATTAGATGTTTGAAAATTAAATAGACTTACCTCATCTACTCTCAAAGGTAGAGGCCGCGATAGGAAAGAGTAAGCTATGGGAGATTTAATGGAATCTGTGATCATAGGTTGAAAGGGACTATTGCCGAAATATAAGAATAACCATCTTATTCATATATTGGGACTGCATTGAATAAATGTAGTACTGTCATAAGATTTATTTTATGGAGAGCTATTTGGAGATGTTGATGCGGTTTCTTATTTTGAGGAGATAACAACTCGTTTATTTTTTCAATATATATTTTTCCTAATAAGAAACGCGTGTGAACATTGTTCCGCGCGTTTTTTGTCTATCTAAAAGCGTGCTGCAATGAATAGAAGATTGGGGTTATGAGTTTTAGAGGAAATAAGGGAGGAATTTAAATGTATTTACACGGCACAAGCCGAATTAATGGGCAAGGACACTTAGAAATTGGAGGGTGCGATACGACGCAGCTAGCAAAGCAATACGGAACACCACTTTATGTATACGATGAAGAGTCTATTCGAGGAAAATGCCGAGCATTTCATCGTGCTTTTAAAGAAAGTGGTTTCTCTTATCAAGTAGCATATGCAAGCAAGGCGTTCTTGTGCATGGAGATGTGCCGAGTAGCTCGTGAAGAGAATATGTCATTAGACGTTGTTTCTGGGGGAGAATTATATACTGCGCTCCAAGCAGGATTTCCGGCATCACGTATTCATTTTCATGGAAATAATAAAACAGAAGAAGAAATAGTGATGGCTCTTCAGGCGAATATCGGTTGTTTTGTTGTAGATAATTTCTTTGAATTAGAAGTTTTACACGATTTAGCGATGCAACATGGGAAATTTGTGAACATATTAATTCGTGTAACGCCTGGAGTAGAGGCGCACACACATGAATATATTACAACAGGTCAGGATGATTCGAAATTTGGATTTGGTGTTTCAAATGGTCAAGCAATGCAGGCAATTGGATTTGCTTTACAAAAATCCAATTATAATGTGCTAGGGATCCATTCACATATTGGGTCGCAAATATTTGAAACAGCTGGTTTTGTTCGAGCAATTGAAGTTCTTCGCCAATTTTTAGAAGAAGTGAGAGAGCAAACAAACTATGTAGTAAAAGTGTTAAATGTAGGCGGGGGATTTGGAATACGTTACACAGAGTCGGATACACCATTAACTCTTGAGACATATGTGCGAGCTGTAACAAGTGCAGTGAGAGAACAATTTACTCTATGTGAATATCCATTGCCAGAAATATGGATTGAGCCAGGCCGTAGCATTGTAGGTGATGCTGGGACAACAATTTATACAGTTGGATCTGTGAAAGATATTCCTGGTATTCGGAAATATGTATCAGTCGATGGTGGAATGACAGATAATTTAAGACCTGCTTTATATAATGCGCGTTATGAAGCGATGTTAGCGAATCGAGCGAATGATGAGAATGAGGAACTCGTTTCGATTGCCGGGAAATGCTGTGAGAGTGGAGACATGTTGATTTGGGATATTCATTTACCGAAAGTCGCTGCTTCTGATTTACTAGCAGTTTCCTGTACAGGAGCATATGGGTACTCGATGGCGAATAATTACAATCGGATGCGAAGACCAGCCGTTGTCTTTGCAAAAGGCGGAACATCGCAAGTAGTTGTGGAACGCGAAACATATGAAAATATTATTGGGAACGATCGCATACGTATTAAAGAGCTTGTCTAAATAGGAAAAGGAGTTGTTCGAATGGGCAATTCCTTTTTTATAAAATAAAATAATTAAAATATATCGGAAAACTAGGATTGAAAAAAATCAGAATTGTGATAAAATACAAATACAAAGCTTATCAAGAGAAGCGGAGGGAACTGGCCCGAAGAAGCTCGGCAACCTGCTTATAGAAAGCAAGGTGCTAAATCCAGCAAAATGGGATCCATTTTGAAAGATAAGGTAAAATATATTACCGAACAGTCTTTTCGAAATGGGAAAGATTTTTTTTATGAATAAAAAGGGGGGCTGTTCGCGTGAGTGTACGGGAACATTTTGATGAAGTATCCGAGAAGATTGAAGCGATGCTTGCTGATATGAAATATGGTTCAATTACAATTGTTGTGCAAGATGGAAAAGTAATTCAGTTAGAGAAAAGTGAAAAAGTACGTTTAAAGTGAAAAGCGCTGACTAGAAAAACTAGAGGCGGTTTTAACCTATTTTCATTAGGTTAAAACCGTCTTTTTGCTTTTACAGGGGGAAAAAACATGTTGACGTATGAAACGTGGGAAGAAAATGTTGTTTCGTTTTCGGAAGAAGATGAAACAAAAGGTGCGTTATCAGTATTAAATTGGGCTTATAAAGAATATAAAGATGAGGTTGTCTACGCATGTAGCTTTGGGGTGGAAGGTATGGTATTGCTGCACATTATAAACCAAGTAAATCCATCTGCTAAAGTTGTATTTTTGGATACAAATGTTCATTTTCAAGAAACGTATGAATTAATTCAAAAAGTGCGGGAACGATTTCCTTCATTGAATATTATAGAAAAACAGCCAGAACTTACACTTGATGAACAGGCGAAGTTGCATGGTGAAAAACTGTGGGAGAGCAATCCGAATCTTTGTTGTAAGATTAGAAAAATTTTACCTTTAGAAAAATCATTAGTCGTTGAAAAAGCATGGATATCGGGCTTAAGAAGGGAACAATCAGAAACACGTAAGCATACAAAGTTTATAAATCAAGATCATCGTTTTCAATCTATTAAAGTTTGTCCACTCATTCATTGGACGTGGAAAGAAGTTTGGCGATATGTATACAAACATAGCTTGCCGTATAACCCGTTGCATGATGTTGGCTATCCAAGTATTGGGTGTGAGAAATGTACGTTACCTGTAGGGGATGGTGGCGATTCAAGAGATGGTAGATGGGCTGGAAAAGTGAAAACTGAATGTGGTCTTCATTACCAATAAGATGAATCTTGAAATAAAGCTAAGAGAGGATATAGAAAAATGAGCATAGTAAACGAATTAGTAAACCGTATAGATGAGACATATGACGTATCACAAATTGAAAAAGAAATTAAATTAGACAATATTGCGTTAAGTGATTTAGAACTATTGGCGACAGGTGGATATAGCCCCCTTACTGGTTTTTTAGGGAAGGAAGATTATGATTCAGTTGTAGAAACGCTTCGTTTAGCAAATGGTAGTGTGTGGAGTATACCAATTACATTACCGGTAACAGAAAAAGTCGCAGAAAGCCTGAAGGCTGGAGAGGAAGTAAAGCTTGTTAACAATGGAAATATATACGGTGTCATTCAAATAGAAGATATTTTTGTACCAGATAAAGAAAAAGAAGCGTTACTTGTATATAAAACAACGGATGAGGCTCATCCAGGAGTGAAAAAATTATATGAACGACCAAACGTTTACGTTGGAGGAACTATTATTCTAACAAAACGCTTTGAAAATAATCAATTTCCTTCTTATCATTTAGACCCAATTGAAACGAGGGAAGCATTTAAAAAACGTGGGTGGAAAACAGTGGTCGGATTTCAAACGAGAAACCCGGTACATCGTGCCCATGAGTATATTCAAAAATCTGCTCTTGAAATTGTAGATGGTCTCTTTTTAAATCCGCTCGTTGGAGAAACGAAATCGGATGATATTCCTGCTGATGTAAGAATGGAAAGCTATGAAGTACTTCTTCAAAACTATTATCCGAAAAATCGTGTCTTTTTAAGTGTATTTCCTGCTGCCATGCGTTACGCAGGACCAAGGGAAGCGATATTTCATGCGTTAGTAAGAAAGAATTTTGGATGTACCCACTTTATAGTAGGGCGTGATCATGCTGGAGTAGGAGATTATTACGGAACGTATGAAGCGCAAGAAATCTTCACAAATTTTACGATAGAAGAGTTAGGAATTACACCACTATTCTTTGAGCATAGTTTTTACTGCACGAAATGTGAAGCGATGGCTTCAACGAAAACATGTCCGCACGGAAAAGAAGATCATGTTATTTTATCGGGTACGAAAGTAAGAGAATTATTAAGAAATGGTGAGATTCCGCCAAGTACATTTAGTCGTAAAGAAGTAGTGGAAGTGCTAATTAAAGGCTTGAAAAAAGAAGTAGTAACAGAATAGGGAGAGAACGAGATGGATACGAATATTACTTGGCATACAGCTTCGGTTTCAAAAGATGAGAGAAGAGTGAAGAATGGACACCATAGTTTTGTAATTTGGTTTACTGGTTTATCAGCTTCGGGTAAATCTACAGTAGCGAATGCGGTCGCTCGTAAACTGTTTGAAAAGAATATTGGAAATTATGTGCTGGATGGGGATAACATTCGCCACGGTTTAAATAAAGACTTAGGATTTTCTGAAAGTGATCGCATGGAAAATATAAGACGTATTGGCGAAGTGGCAAAGTTATTTGTAGACCAAGGAGCAGTTGTCCTTACAGCATTTATTTCACCATTTCGAGTAGACCGCAAACAAGTAAGAGATTTATTAGCGGCAGATGAATTTATTGAAATTTTTGTGAAGTGTCCGATTGAAGAGTGTGAGAAACGTGATCCGAAAGGACTTTATAAAAAGGCAAGAAAAGGTGATATTAAGGATTTCACAGGTATTGATTCGCCTTATGAAGAGCCAGAGCAAGCGGAATTAATTGTAGAAACGCACAAATATTCTATTGAAGAATGTGCAGAACAAATCGTGAAGTACTTACAAGAGCGTAGTTTTATATAGGGGGATAAACAATGAGTTATGAAAAAGTATGGGCTAACAATGAAAAATTAAATCAGACCGAGAAAAATAAATTAGAAAAAGATGGCTTAGAAATTTTTAATGATATTCCTTACTATGCGGAAAATGGTTTCGAATCTATTCCGAAAGAAGAGTGGGATGCCTTTAAATGGGCAGGCTTGTATTTACAAAGACCGAAAGAAGCTGGTTATTTTATGATGCGGGTAAATATTCCGTCAGGGATTATTACAAATGCACAGGCAGAAGTACTTGCTTCTATCGCTGAAGATTATGGACGTAATGTAATAGATATTACGACGAGACAGGCGATTCAGTTTCACTGGTTAGAAATTCAGCAAATTCCAGATATTTTTAAAAGATTAGCAAGAGTTGGGTTATCTTCAGCGGGGGCTTGTGGTGATATAACGCGGAATATTACAGGTAATCCGCTTGCTGGCATTGATGCAAATGAACTATTCGATACAACGCATATTGTAAAAGAAGTATATGATTACTTCCAACATAATGAAGAGTTTTCTAACTTGCCACGTAAATTTAAAATGTCTATTAGTTCTAATATTTATAATTCAGCAAACGCAGAAATTAACTGTGTTGCATTTACGCCTGCAACGAAAGAAATAGATGGTGAGAAAAAAGTTGGTTTTCATATAAAAGTAGGTGGAGGATTATCAGCTCGACCGTATTTAGCTGATGAATTAGATGTATTCGTTTTACCAGAAGAAGTGAAGGCGGTGGCGATTGCGATTGCTACTATATTCCGTGATTTTGGATATCGTGAAAAACGTCATTTAGCTCGGTTGAAATTTCTTGTTGCGGACTGGGGAGCAGAGAAATTTAAAGAGAAACTAATAGAGTATACAGGGCCTTTACAAAGTAAAGGGGAAAGTGCACTCAAAGGATGGAATGCAGGCTATTTTTATGGTGTTCAAGACCAAAAACAAAAGGGACTAAAATATGTAGGTTTTAATGTACCGGTAGGTCGTTTACATGCAGAAGAAATGTTTGAGATTGCAAGAATCGCAAAGCAATATGGAAATGGACAAATTCGTACATGTAACTCGCAAAACTTCATTATTCCGAACGTTCCTCCAGAAAATGTAAAAGGATTACTTAGTGAACCGCTGTTTGAAGCGATATCTGCTAGCCCGAAATCATTTATTGGTCATGCGGTTTCATGTACCGGTATTGAATATTGTAATCTTGCACTAGTAGAAACGAAAGAAAGATTACGAAAAATTGCAGAATACTTAGATACACAAATTGCACTCGATGTTCCAGTTCGAATTCATATGGTAGGCTGCCCGAATTCATGTGGTCAACGTCAAATTGCTGACATTGGGCTACAAGGGGTGAAAATGAAAACGAAGGAAAAAGGTATTGTTGAAGCGTTTGAAATATACGTAGGTGGAACATTGTTAGATGGCGGTGCCTACAATCAAAAGTTAAAAGGAAAAATAGATGGCGAGGATCTACCTGATGTACTCGCATCATTTATAAGTTATTTCAAAGAGAATAAATTACCAGCCGAAACATTTTATGATTTTGTAGGTCGTGTTGGTGTAGATACATTACAAATAGCGTTAAATAACGTGCTAGAAGAAGTAATAGCGTCTTAGGAGGGACGATATGGATTTATATCGATTTGAAGCTGTGTTAGTAAATAGTATTGTTCCGATTGTTGTTGTTGCTCAAAGTGAAGAACAGGCATTTAAGCTTGCGGAGATTGAGCTTGAAAAGCATTTTTTACCGTTGCCAGAGGTAAAAGAGATTTCTTTGTTTGAAAAAAAGAAGATTCGAAAAGGTGGGGCATTTGTTATCCATGAGTAGAGATCAGTAATACGAAAAAATAAAAACTTCCATTCTTATATACGAATGGAAGTTTCATTTTAATAGAAGAAATGAGGAGAGATGATGGGGAAGGTTTATATTGTTGGAGCGGGTCCTGGCGATCCAGATTTAATTACTGTTAAAGGGTTGAAATGTATTGAGAAGGCAGATGTTATTTTATACGACCGACTTGTGAATAAAGAGCTGCTTTCATACGCAAAGCCTGACGCGGATTTAATTTATTGTGGAAAACTCCCGAATTATCACACGATGAAGCAAGAGACAATTAACACGTTTCTTATTAAGTATGCGAAAAAAGGAAAAGTTGTAACGAGGCTCAAGGGTGGCGATCCATTTGTGTTTGGTAGAGGGGGAGAAGAAGCTGAAGCATTAGCAAAGCAAGGTGTACCATTTGAAATCATTCCTGGTATTTCAGCTGGAATAGCTGCTCCTGCTTATGCGGGCATTCCAGTGACGCACCGTGATGCAAGTGCAAGTTTTGCTATTGTGACTGGGCATAGGAAAGAAGGTGCTGAAGAAGAAGTGAAATGGGAAAGTTTAGCGAAAGGTGTAGAGACTTTAGCGGTATATATGGGGGTTAGTAATTTGCCCTACATATGTGAGCAACTTATGAAGCATGGAAAAGATAAAAGTACGCCAGCTGCTATTATTGAGCAGGGGACGACGTCTATGCAACGCACAGTTGTTGGAACGTTAGGGACAATTGTAGATGTTGCGAAAAAAGAGCAAATTCAAAATCCGAGTATGATTGTAATTGGAGAGGTTGTCCGTTTTAGAGAGAAAATTCATTGGTTTGAGAAGCAGACAGAAAATGCTTATCAAGTAAGTGGAGTGTTGTAAAATGAAAGCCGTCTTATATATATGTCATGGAAGTCGTTTGAAGACAGCGAAAGAAGAGGTGATTCAATTTATTACATCGTGTATGAGCCGTATAGAAGCGACTATTCAAGAGGTTTGTTTTTTAGAGTTAGCGAATCCTTCTATTGAAGATGGTTTTCGTACATGTGTGAAGCGTGGGGCCACTGAGATTATTGCTATCCCTGTTTTTTTATTAGCGGCAGGTCATGTAAAAAAAGATATCCCTTTTGAATTAGAAAAGTTAACCAATCAATTTTCGGATGTTAAAGTGACCTATGGTAATCCGTTTGGTGTATCAGAAACACTTGTTAAATCGGTGTATAGCGGAAGTGGCATCGAACAGGAAGATAAAAATGAAGTGACGTTACTTCTTGTTGCAAGAGGGAGCAGTGATCCTGAAGTATTAAGAGATATAAACTGGATTGCTTCTTTATTTCAAACAAAAGAGAAGGTTAAAAAAGTAGAAGTTTGTTATTTAGCGGCTGCAGAGCCAAAATTTGAGGAGAAGTTAAAGGAAGTTGTAGAACGAAAAGAAAAGAACATCGTTGTACTGCCTTACTTGTTATTTACAGGTTTACTTATGAAACATATTGAGAAAGAAGTGCGCCAATATGAAGTGGAAGAGATAAAACTCAGTCCATATTTAGGGAAGAATGAAGCGTTTCAAGATATGTTAATTCAGAAAACGACGGAGTTATTGAAAGGAGATCAGTATGTATCCACTTACAGTGCGAGTTAATGAGAAACGCGTTGTTGTTATTGGCGGGGGAAAAGTTGCAGGATTTAAAATTATTCCTTTACTCAAACAAGGTGCGGATATAGTTGTGATAAGTCCAGAATTAGATGCGAATTTAGTAAAACTTGTGGAAGAAAAGAAAATTCGTTGGTATCAAAGAGAATATGAAAAAAGTGATATTAAAAGTGCTTTTTTAGTTGTTGCAGCGAGTAGTGATTCAATATTAAATGAACAAGTTGCTGAAGATGCCGCTGAGAATCAATTAGTAAATGTTATTACAAATCCAGAAAGTGGTAATGTTCATTTTCCGGCAGCGATTCATCGTGGTTTACTTAATATAGCAGTTTCTACTGGGGGAGCGAGCCCGAAGCTCGCAAAAAAAATTCGAGATGATATTGCAAATAAATATGATGAGACATATGAATCGTATTTAGATTTTTTATATGAAGTAAGGTTGAAGTTAAAAGATTTACAGTTAGAAAAGAGGGAACGAAATATATTGCTCCAAGAAGTGTTAAAATCAGTATATGTGCAAAATGAGGGGAAAAGAGAAAGTTTTTTACGTGAGTTAGAGGAAAAGGTTTTAAAATAATAAAAGATAAAGTGCGCTTTACAAATATAAAAATATAATTTATAATCACAAGTAACTTCAATAGATGAAATCGATGAGCAAGAAGAGTACGTATATTTGATGCGTTCAGAGAGCTGGGGTTAGGTGGGAGCCCGGTACGATAAAATATACAGAATGGGCTTGCGAGAGGTATGTTGAACATTGTAGTAGGCAACCCGGGTTCCGCCGTTAAAAGGATAGAGTATCGGAATTATTCCTGTACTTGAACAAGTGGGATTTATCAATCCAATTGAGGTGGTACCACGGTATTTACATTACATATATCGTCCTCTACATGCATATTTGCGTGTAGGGGACTTTTTTATTTTCTAAAGGAGGTGTGCGAGTATGAAATGAAAGTGTATAATTAACAAAAGTTTAAATATTCAGAAAAGGAGAAATTATGATGAAAGAAACACAGCAATGGACGTCGAAAATAGGCTTTGTACTCGCAGCAGCCGGAGCCGCAGTAGGTCTTGGTGCGATATGGAAATTTCCATATGTTGCAGGTAATGGCGGGGGAGGCGCATTCTTCCTTGTATTTTTACTATTAACTTTATTTATAGGTATGCCTCTTCTAATAGCGGAGTTTGTTATTGGACGTAGCACGCAAAAAGAGGCGGTTACAGCTTATAAAGTACTAGTGCCAAATAGCAAATTATATCCTTGGATTGGTCGTATGGGAGTTGTTACTTGTTTTAGTGTACTATCTTTTTATAGTGTTGTAGGTGGATGGATTTTACTTTATTTATATTATAGTGTGACAGGAAGTTTCTGGAATGGTGCAGCTGATTATGGACAATTGTTCGGTGAAACGATTTCAAATCCATTAAGTGCGATTGGAGCACAATTTATCTTTATGCTTTGTACGATTTTTGTTGTAAGTAAAGGTGTAGAGAAAGGTATAGAAAAGGCAAGTAAGTACATGATGCCGCTATTATTTATTTTATTTATTGCGATTATTGTTCGTGCGTTAACACTCGATGGTGCTTTTGCTGGAGTAGAGTTCTTCTTAAAACCAGATTTTTCAAAGCTTACAGCAGATACAATTTTATATGCGATGGGACAATCTTTCTTCTCGCTAACTGTAGGTGCCTCGGTAATGGTAACGTATAGTTCGTATTTAAAGAAAGAGGAACATTTAGCGAAATCGGCAACATCTATTGTAAGTTTAACTGTTTTTGTTACAGTACTTGCAGGATTAGCAATTTTCCCAGCGATTTTCGCATTAGGAGTTAAACCGACTGAAGGACCGGGATTACTGTTTATCGTCCTTCCAGCAGTATTTGCAAAAATACCATTTGGTCAATTTTTCTTTATTATGTTTTTAATTTTATTCTTCTTTGCGACTTTAACATCAGCAATTTCAATGCTTGAAATTGTAGTAGCATCTGTTGCGAAAGGTAATGAGAAGAAGCGTCCGTCAGCATCATTATTAATTGGTATTCTTATTTTTGCAGTCGGTATTCCATCAGCGTTATCATTTGGGATTATGAGTGACGTGAAAATATTTGGGAAAACATTCTTTGATTTAGTCGACTTTTCGGTAAGTAACGTATTGCTGCCGTTAGGAGTACTAGCTATTTCATTATTTGTACCAAATAAAATGAGTAAAGAGTTGTTGATGAAAGAATTAGAAGTGACGGAAACGAAAGGGAAAACGTTATTTAACATTTGGTTCTTCTTACTTCGTTATGTTATTCCGGTAACTGTAATAATTGTATTTTTAAATGCGATAGGTGTATTTAAAATGTTTGCATAAAAAAGGCGGGGATCTCCCGTCTTTTTTTATGTTGATGAATGTAATAGACGATTATACGCTTTATAGGCTGTGGTGACAGCGAGGAATGAACCGATTAAAAATAAAACTGAGCCGCCAAATGTAAATATCCGGCCAATATACGTTTCTCTAGCTTCTTCTATTTTTTGTTGTAATTGCGTATTCATATGGATTACCTCGTAAACTATAGGCATTTAGTTATAGTCTATGTAGAATGCCTATATTGTGTGAAGTGTAAATGAAAAACCTCGGTAGGCACCGAGGTTTTTTATAATCCGATATAAGGTGATGGGTCAACTGCGTTTGTCTTGCCGACATTCCATTCTCCAAGATGAAGTTCGAAGTGTAAATGTTGTCCGTATGATTGGCCCGTATTCCCCATAAATCCAAGCTGATCGCCTTGTTTTACAGTTTGTCCATTCGATACAGAACGACTATTCATATGAGCATATACTGTCGTATATGTTTTTCCGTTTATACGGTGAGATAAATACACTACGTTTCCGTAACTAGATGATAATTCTGAGCGAATAACAACGCCATCTGCAGCAGCGATAATTGGAACCGTTCCCGAAGCAGCGATGTCAATTCCTTTATGGTTATCTAAAGAACGTACACCAAATCCGGAAGTTTTTGATCCAGCTGCTGGTTTGATAAAACCACCGATATTTGTATCATGTGGTGTTGGGGCCGCTTGAGCAGATTTAGTAGCTTGTTGTTTGCGAGCCTCTTCTGCCTGGCGGGCTTCTTCCGCTTTACGAGCTTCTTCCGCCCGTTTTTCTTCTTCAATTGCTTTTTGAACAGCTTGACGTTGATTTTCTAAAATGCCCTTGGATTCTTCTAATCCTTCAATCTCTGAATCTACTTTTGCTACTTTCGTATGTAGATCGTTAATAAGAGTTTGTTGCTGCTGTTGGTTATTTTGTAATTCTTGTTGTTTTTGTTCTAGTTTTTGTTCAGAGTCTTTCAGTTGTTGTTCTTTTTTCTCAACAGCCTCTTTTTCTGTCGTTACAGCATTTTGATCAGATGTTTGTTTTTTTACAATATCTGTATCGTTGTTTAATATTAAACTTACGGAGTACATATTATCAACAAGATCAGCAATGTTTGTAGAGTTTGTTAATACTTCTGTAATGATATTTGTACGCGGTTTTTCTTGCATAGATTGTAATCGTTGTTTAATAACTTCCTGACGTGTATCTATGTTTGTTTGTAATTGTTCTATATGTTTCTTTTTGTCAGTAATTACTTGTTGTGTTTTGCTAATTTCTTTTTTTGTATCGTTTAATTCAGTCTCATTTTTATTAATGGAAGTAGTTAATTCATCGATTTTCTTCTGTAATTCTTGAATTTCTTTTTCTATTTGTTCTTTCTCGACTGATTTATTTTGTAAGTCACTTTGTTTGCCTTCTAATTCAGATTGAATGTTAGATAATTTATCTTGATTCGTTTCAGCGTATACGGGTGAAAGTAACGGGGAAGCAAAAATCGTTCCTGCTGCTAAAACACTAAACGCTGCAAATTTCTTTTTCATTGTTGTCTGACTCCTTTCCCTATGAATGTTATATATCATAAGAAGAAGGGTGTCTATCGTTGTAATCATAATGTAAAGAAAATTTTATAAAATTGCTAAGTTTTGTCGGAATTTATCATTTTTCAACTGTAATTGTCATAGTGCTTACATTTTATTCATATGTGTAACAAAGGTATATTTTGGAATTTTCCTGTAAAATGAAGGAGGAAAGTAATCGTTTTTATGAGGTGAAATATTACTTGGAAAGCTAATAAAACACTAGTGAGGAATCGTTCTCATGTGAGGTTTTCTGACATAGGTCTACTTTTTGTCAAGAAAATTATTTGCGTTCGGGCAAAGTTATTTTGTTGTCAGATTTAAATTTTTGATTTATGATTTTTAACAGGGACAAAATGTAGTGAATTGTCGAATAATATGTAATACTCTTAATTTCTTAGTTTTATAGAGATAGAATGAGAGATAGAGTGACACATCGAAGAGGGGGTTACAACAAATATGAAAAGAATAGGACTAGCATGGCAAATATTAATAGGACTTGCGCTTGGTATTGCGGTTGGGGCGATTTTCTTTGGCAATCCAGCAGTGGTGAGTTATTTACAACCAATTGGTGATATTTTCATCCGATTAATTAAAATGATCGTTGTGCCAATTGTTGTAGCAAGTATTGTTGTTGGGGTTGCTGGTGTTGGCGATGTTAAAAAATTAGGTCGACTAGGCGGAAAAACAATTATTTACTTTGAAATCATTACAACAATTGCAATTATTGTCGGTCTATTAATAGCGAATATTTTCCAACCAGGAAAAGGCGTAAATATGGAGCAGTTAACAAAGACAGATATTTCGAAATATACACATACGACAGAGCAAGTACAAAGTCATTCATTTGCAGATACATTTGTAAATATTGTTCCAACGAACATTATGAAGTCGTTAGCTGACGGAGATATGCTAGCTATTATCTTCTTCTCTGTACTATTTGGTTTAGGTGTAGCAGCAATTGGTGAAAGAGGAAGACCAGTTCTTCAATTTTTCCAAGGTGTGGCTGACGCAATGTTTTACGTAACAAACCAAGTTATGAAATTTGCACCATTTGGTGTGTTTGCACTAATTGGTGTTACAGTTTCTACATTTGGTCTTGCTTCATTAATTCCATTAGGGAAATTACTAATTGTCGTATATGGAGCAATGATTTTCTTCGTCGTAGTTGTCTTAGGACTTACAGCGAAAATATTTGGAATTAACATTTTCCAATTCTTTAAGATTTTAAAAGACGAGCTGATCTTAGCGTATTCTACAGCAAGCTCAGAAACAGTTTTACCAAAAATCATGGAGAAAATGGAGAAATTCGGTTGTCCGAAAGCAATTACATCTTTCGTTATTCCGACAGGTTACTCATTTAACTTAGATGGATCAACTTTATATCAAGCAATTGCGGCTATTTTCTTAGCGCAAATGTACGGTATTGATTTATCTATTACACAACAAATTACATTGTTGCTTGTATTAATGGTTACATCAAAAGGGATCGCAGGTGTACCGGGCGTATCATTCGTTGTATTATTAGCGACACTTGGTACAGTAGGTATTCCACCTGAAGGCTTAGCGTTCATTGCTGGTATTGACCGTATTTTAGATATGGCTCGTACAGCAGTTAACGTTGTAGGAAACTCTTTAGCAGCTGTAGTTATGTCTAAGTGGGAAGGTCAATATGACGCTGAAAAAGGACAAGCTTATTTAAAAGAGATTTCTGAAAAGGGTCAAGCGGCTTAATTATAATATGAACAAGCTCTCACATAATATGTGGGAGCTTTTCTGTATATAGAAGAGGAGTAGACATAATGAAACGTAAATATGGTGACGGTTCTTCGTGGAAGAGACTAATAGAAAAGAGTTATACGGTTAAGCAAATGGAAGAGGGAATGCTCGGAATACTGGATATAAAAAAGGTGAGAGAGCCTAGTTGTAAAGAATATGATGGTGAAGAACTTTGTATTGCAGCAGATCAGTATACGTGGATTCAATATTTCATAGACGGGAAAAACTTTGCGATTACCGCTATGTTAGATGATCAGAAAAAATTAGTGCAATATTATATCGATGTGGCGAAAGAATATAAAATAGACGATCGTGGTTTACCGTATTTTGATGATTTATATTTAGATGTAGTATTATTATCTAGCGGTAAGGTGTATGTATTAGATGAAGAGGAGCTAGAGGATGCTTATAAAAGTGGTGATGTCACGAAGGAAGAGTATGAGCTAGCTTGGTACACTACGAAATGGATATTAGCAACAATAAAAAATAGTGAATTTTATTGGATTTCAATATTGGAAGAAGAAATCGAAAAGTTAAAATGATTGTTGTATTCAAATTTTTGTATAATTACCAAAAAAATCTATACAAAAAATAATTGACTTTTGTTTTGTAAGCGAGTAAAGTTAGGGAAGAAATTATTATTAAAAAATAAATATGAAACCTTCTTATAAAGAGAGGCGGAGGGACTGGCCCTACGATGCCTCGGCAGCGGACTCGATTTCAGAGTGCTGTGCCAAATCCAGCAAGCGTGTGCTTGAAAGATGAGAAGAGTGTTTCTTATAGATGTATAAGACCTCTTCTCATCGGAAGAGGTCTTTTGTTATTCATTAGAAAAAGGTTGAAACTAGGGAGAGATGGTACTTTGAAAGAAACGAGAGGAAATGGTTTAGCTTTATTACCACTTGGGATATTTTTGGCGCTATTTATTGGTTCTGGAATTATTACAGGTGATTTCTATAAATTGCCGATACTTGTAGCGATTTCAATTGCTGTAGGAGTCGCTTTAGTGATGAATCGTAAAGAAAGTTTTAATGTGAAAGTAGAGCGGTTCGCTAAAGGTGCAGGAAATCCGGATATTATGATTATGGTATTAATTTTTGTGCTTGCAGGTGCGTTTTCTGAAACTGCTAAAGGAATGGGCGGAGTAGACTCAACTGTTAATTTAGCGTTAACTATTTTACCGCCAGGATTTATCGTAGCTGGAATCTTTGTTATTGGTGCATTTATTTCATTAGCGATGGGAACTTCAATGGGAACAATTGCAGCATTAGCGCCGATTGCTGTAGGTATTAGTGGTCAAACTGATATCTCAATTGCGCTTGCAATGGCTACTGTTGTTGGCGGAGCGATGTTTGGTGATAATTTATCATTTATTTCAGATACAACAATCGCAGCTGTTCGTTCACAAGGAACAGAAATGAAAGATAAGTTTAAAACGAACTTTTTAATTGTGTTACCAGCGGCTATTATTACAATTGTACTATTAGTAATAGTTACTTCAGGAAGTGACACGCAGATTAAAGCACATAGCTTTGATTGGATAAAGATTTTACCGTACGCAGGAGTACTTATTACAGCGCTACTTGGCTGGAATGTACTTATTGTATTAACTGGTGGAACTGTACTATCTGGTGTTATCGGCCTTATAGATGGAAGTTACACGTTAGAAAGTTTCTTTAAAAGTGTAACGACTGGAATGGGCGGTATGATGGAGTTAGTATTACTTGCTATATTAATTGGCGGTATGGTTGAATTAATCCAATATAATGGTGGTATTCAATATTTAATGAATGTATTAACACGTAATATTCGTTCGAAAAAAGGAGCGGAATTTGGTATTGCTGGTTTAGTGAGTATGACGAATATGTGTACAGCGAATAATACGATTTCAATTATCTTTACAGGCCCGCTTGCAAAAAATATTGCAGATCAATATGAAATAGACCCTCGTAAATCAGCGAGTGTATTAGATCTTTTCTCATGTTGTGTGCAAGGATTAATTCCGTACGGTGCCCAAATGTTAACGGCGGCAGGATTTGCAGCGTTATCTCCGGTTGAATTGTTGCCATATGCATTTTATCCAATCTTAGTTGGAGTATGTGGTATTGTTTCTATTTTAATTGGGTTTCCAAGGTTTTCGAAAGTAGCTGAGAAAAAAGAGTATCATAAAACAGCTTAATTTAATATGAATGTTAGTAATTAAAAAACGTGCAGAGAATAGACTCTGCACGTTTTTTTGCGTAAAGGGCTGAATATGACTCGGTCTTAAGTCTGAGTTAAAAACGGTTCTTAAGCTCGTTATGGAAAGATGAAAAAATAGTTAAGATAAGAGTATCAAATCGAAGGGAGGCAAGCACAAGATGAAACAATTTCTAGCGTTTATCGCAGCCGGTATTTTGGCTTTAATTGCTCTTGGTAGTCTTGCTGGTATTGTAGGATTCGCAATCGGAGCAGGAGTTGTATATTGGAGCTATAAATCATTTGTGCGAGCTAAATCATTTTTTGGAAAGTTAGCTTGGGGTATTGTTGGTTTAATCGGTTTATCCATTGCACTTTCTCATTCGCCAGCATTAATCGGTATCGCTGCTTTAGTGGTTTTATACTACGGATACCGTGAGTGGAAAAAAGAAAAAGATGTAGTTGTTGAATCTGCTCCAGAAAGTTCTAAACCATATAGTAACTTTGAAGATGAGTGGAACAAATTAATGAAAAACTAAAACAATAAATCAAATTATAAATAAAGTAGAAGAGAGGAAGATTTATAATGAAACAATCTTTATTCGGACGTGTACGCGATGCAATTTTAGCTGATTTTCATAACGTGTTAGATGAGAAGGAAAGAAAAAATCCAATTGCGATGTTAAACCAATATTTACGTGATAGTGAGCGTGAAATAACAAAAATTGAGAAGTTAATTGAGCGTCATAAAACATTAAAATCTAATTTTGCTCGTGAGCTTGAGCAAGCACGTTATTTCGTTAATAAAAGATCAAAGCAAGCTATCATTGCTCAAGAAGCAGACGAATTACAATTGCACGAACGTGCGTTAGAAGAGGTAGCTTATTATGAAGGGCAAGTAATTCGATTAGAAGAAATGTATGCAGGTGTTGTAGAGCAAATTGATGAGTTAGAGCGTCGTCTTTCTGAAATGAAAAATAAATTAAAAGAAATGCACGCAAAGCGCATGGAACTAATGGCACGTGAAAATATGGCACATGCAAATCGTCGTATGAATACTGCGATGCATAAAATGGATGAAAATAATCCGTTCTTACGATTTGAAGAGATTGAAGATCATATTCGTGACTTAGAAACTCGTATGAATGAAGAGCATGAGCGTGACACGTTTGATATGAAAATTGCAAAACTTGAGCGTGAAATGAAAGAAAAGAATGATGTATCGTTAACGAAAGAGTTAACAAAATAATAGTAGTATATTATAAAACAGGCTTATGATATAGTGATAGGAGAAAAGGTGTTGGAAAGCAATGCCTTTTCTTCTATGTATATGTGACAAGAAGGGGGGAGCTGAAATGAAGAAACATTTTTCAAAGACACAATTAATGGGGATGCTCCTCATCATATTTGGATTCGGTCTTTTTCTTGATATGATACTTGGACATTTTGAACCAGGTGGTCTCATTTTTGCATTTATTATGCTTATGTTTGGAAGGCATTATCGTAAAAAGAATCGTTATGTACGGGGAAATGTATTTTTATTTGTTGGTGGTATCGTATTTTTATTTTTCTTATTTTCATCAGCAGCATTTGTTCTTGTCGTATTTGCTTGTTTAGCTTTAATTGGTTATCAATTGATTCAACAAGGGCATCAGCAAAAAGCAATGAAGGTTGAAATTAAAGAAAAAGGGATTATAGACGAAGAGAAGCAAATATATCGTACAGAAACATATTTGAAAAATATGTTTGTAGGCAATGTACGAATGATGGATCATATTTATGAACTTGAGGATATTAATGTTCAATATGGTGCTTGTGATGTGGAAATAGATTTAACAACTGCTATGATTCCAGAAGGGGAAACGGTAATTGTTATTCGGGGTGTCGTTGGTAATATTCGTTTATATGTGCCATATGATATTGAACTTTCTTTAAATCATTCTGTTATTGTCGGACGTGTGCTCTTGCCAGGTCATGAAGAGACAGGGTTTAACCGCAATGTTACATTTAGAACAGAGCAGTATAAAGAGGCTCCTCGTCGTATTAAAATTATTTCTTCGCTTGTCGTAGGCGACACGGAAGTGAGGAAAGTATAATGAAGAAACAAAAAAATATTTCGTGGATGTATATTCGTTATTCTATGTTGTCCTCAGTTAGTATCGCACTCATTTGTACAATTGTATATGTATGGAAAAGCGAGCAACAAGTGTATGATTTATTATGGAAGGAATCCATCGCTTCTGTTCCAATTGGCTTGTTTATTATGACTACAAGTTTACTTATCGGGGGAATTGTAGGATATGCAATCGGTTATTATATAGAGCAGCGTATACAAGGATTAAATACTTTTCTATTTGAAGTAGAGCGAGGGAATTTTCCGAGCGATGTTTCGTTTACTGCAGATGATGAATTTCATGAAGTGGAACGAAAAGTAATCGTTCTGGCTCGTCGATTAGAGGAGCAAGCTGGACTCTTTCAAAAAGTAACGAATGAACGAGCTCATTGGAATGAAGAGATGAGACAAGAAGCGATTTCTCAAGAAAGGCATCGTTTAGCAAGGGAGTTGCATGATTCAGTAAGTCAGCAGCTTTTCGCAATGTCGATGATGATGTCAGCGATTAATGAACAAATAACTGAATTTCCAGATGTGACAAAAAAACAATTGCAACTTGTTGAAAATATGGTTGTAAATGCTCAATCAGAAATGAGAGCATTGCTCCTTCATTTACGTCCTGTACAATTGGAAGGTAAGAAACTGACAGAAGGTATAGAGGAATTATTAACGGAATTATCGCGAAAACAACATATGAAAATTGAATGGCTTATTGAGCCAATAGAATTAAAAAAAGGTGTAGAAGATCATTTATTCCGTATTGTGCAAGAAGCGCTATCAAACACGTTGCGACACGCGAAGGCAAAGAAAACAGAAGTGCGCCTTCGAAAAATTGATCAATATGCGATTTTAAAAATCATTGATGACGGCGTTGGGTTTAAAGTAGGGGTTAATAAGGCTGGTTCATATGGCCTAAGATCGATGCAAGAGCGTGTTCATGAAATTGGTGGTACATTAAAAGTGCTTAGTTTTCCAAATAAAGGTACACAGATAGAAGTGAAAGTGCCCATTATGATTGAGAGAGGGGGAGAATCATGATAAAAGTATTACTAGTGGATGATCATGAAATGGTTCGAATGGGTGTATCTGCATATTTATCAACGCAGCCAGATATTGAAGTAGTTGGAGAAGCTGAAAATGGAAGAAAAGGTTCAGAGTTAGCTTTGCAATTAAGACCGGATATTATTTTGATGGACCTTGTCATGGACGAGATGGATGGTGTCGAAGCAACACGTGCTATTATTCAAGAATGGCCAGAAGCAAAAATTGTAGTTGTAACAAGTTTTTTAGATGACGAAAAATTGTATCCTGTTATTGAGGCTGGGGCGACCAGTTACTTATTAAAAACATCAAGAGCAAGTGATATTGCAGATGCTGTACGAGCTACTTATGATGGAGAAACGGTATTAGAGCCGAAGGTTACCGGGAAAATGATGTCCCGTATGCGTCAAAAGAAAGAGCAACCTTTGCATGAGGAGTTAACAGAAAGAGAGTCAGAAATTTTGTTATTAATTGCAGAGGGGAAAAGTAATCAAGAGATTGCAGATGAGTTGTTTATTGCGCTCAAAACAGTAAAGACACATGTGAGTAATATATTAAATAAGCTAAATGTAAGTGATCGGACACAGGCGGTTATTTATGCGTTTAGACATCAATTGACGAAATGATACAGTGAAAATTTAATCAGTGGGGAGCTATCCTCACTGATTATTAATTTGAACCGAATCTTATTATTGACGTCAATATATGTAAGCGTTATCATTAGGTTGTTAACAGTACATACAAAGGGGAGAATGTATATGTTAGTTCAAACTATATTTGGCATGGATAAGTCTAAAAAATTAGGGGATTATGTGAACGTATTACAAGCGCTTTGTGAACAATATAATGTTGAAACAGATAAAATTGCAATTATTGAGGCGGCAGAAGAGTACTATTTATTTTTAATAAAGCAAGAAGATTGCTACGATGTTGTCAAAGTAGAAACAGTGGATACAAATATCGATTATTATACGAGAGCGTATAAAATAAGTAGTTTTAATCATACTGCGTATCAAATGTAAAAAAACTCCCTTTTGGGAGTTTTTTTAGGATGCTTTTACTTCATGAGATTCGGTTAGCAAGGGGAATTTTTTCGCACCACTTAGCTTAGCGATTGTAAGGCCGATAAGAGATCCAGCTAATGCAGGTACTAGCCAACCTATTCCTTCATTATATAAAGGGATAAATTCAAAATATGATGTGATAAATGAAACGGAAATACCACCTTGTTTTAATCCATCAAATACGCTTAAGATTGCTGCTCCAATCAAAGCGCCTACATAAACGGAGCGATATCCACCGAAGTATTTATGAAGTAATGATAGTAGTACGAGTACAATCGCAATTGGATACACAACAAGTAGAATTGGAACAGAGATTGCGATAATTTTCGTTAAACCTAAGTTGGCAACTAGTAATCCTAATGTGCAAATGATACTCGCGAACGTTTTGTATGAAAATGTAGTCAATAATGTTGAAAAATATTGGCTGCACGCAGATACGAGTCCAACGCATGTCGTTAAACAAGCGAGTGTAACGATAAGAGATAATAGGAGCAAACCGTATGGACCGAATAATTGTTGTACGATAACAGTAAGTAGCTGTCCACCATTTTTTGCATATCCGAGCGAGACGCTAGTTGCCCCAAGCCAGCCGAGTGCACCGTATACAAGTACGAGCCCTGTAGCGGCAATAAGCCCTGCTTTTGCTGTGGCGATGGCAATGGACTTACGATCATTCACACCTTTAGAGCGAATTGCATTTACAACGATAATTCCGAATGCAAGTGCTGAAATAGTGTCCATTGTTAAGTAGCCTTCCATAAAGCCTTTGAAGATTGGAGAAGTTTGATACTCTTGCATTGCTGGTCCTGATTGCCCAAGTGGTGTAAATACACTTTTAACAAACAATAAGAAAATTGAGAGTAATAAAATAGGTGTTAATATATTTCCAATACGATCAACAAGTTTAGATGGATTCAAACTCAGCCAAAATACGATAGTAAAGAAGATGATTGTATATACAAATAGCACTAGGCTGCTAGAGCGGATTGTTTCTGGTAAGAAAGAACTAACACCCATTTCATAAGCGACATTTGCAACACGTGGGATGCCCATGGATGGACCGATGGCAATATATACAACTACCGTAAAGGAAATTCCGAATAATGGATGAACATGACTTGCAAGTTGCTGCATTCCATTTCCTGATAGAGAAATTGCGATAACAGTAAGTAGTGGTAAGCCAACTCCTGTTAGTAAAAATCCAATCATTGCTGGCCAAAAGTTTTCACCTGCGTTTTGCCCAAGCATGGGAGGGAAAATTAAATTACCTGCCCCAAAAAATAAAGAAAATAGCATAAGACCCGTGAAAAAAATATGTTTTTTTGATACAGTGTTCATTGTTTTTCCTCCTTTTTCATTCATTTGTAAGAACACAAAAAACTCGTCCCTAAAGAAAGGGACGAGTTATATTTACCCGCGATACCACCCTAATTTACACATGTAGAAATAAATCTATATGTGTACGGCTTTGCAACGTACAACATGATACGTGTTCCTTGTAACGGGGGACGGCCGGTAAGAACTTACTGTAACATTCGGTTCTACTTCTCGGAGATGATTTTCGGTTACGCACTGAACGTTGGCTTTCAGCAAATCGCCAACTCTCTGGGGAACAGTTCTATAACGTACTCGTTCTCGTCAATGAATTTTTATTCAAGTATTCTGACAGTATTGTTGCATGTTTTTTTTAGAAAGTCAATATATTTTTTGGAAGATATATTTATATACGGAAATATCGAAAGTGATATTCGTTGTTGTAAAGGGAATGATGAATTGTAAAATGGGAGTAAAAATTTGCGGAGAATTGTAAAATTTATAGAGAAAATTGATATTTATAGGAGTGAAGAAGGGATTGTTTGAATTTATAGAGAATAATACAACAATCCACTTGCTGGAAAGAACAAACCAAAAGAGGTGACTGAAATGCTTGCGATGGGAGTATTATTTGGCATTATTGCTATAATTGGTTTTATGTGGTTATATTATTCGCGTTCGTTTAAACAAGCAGAAGTTTTACTCTTTCAAAAAGGTAGTTTGTTGACAAATCAGTCTAGATATTTAGTATGTCCGAAGTGTGGAAGTGCACAGGCCAGAAGTGGAGGATATCAAGAGTGTTGCAAAATTAGATTATGAAAGAAAGGAAGCCTCACATTATTTTGTGAGGCTTCCTTCCTTACAACTTCATCGCGCTCCAAATTGTCCATCGATCTCTTTCAATAATAGGAGAGACGTTTTGTAATGCGGTCTGTATATGATGTAGAAGTTGAGAAAGTTCATCATCTGTTAATTCATATAGAATGGATCGACCTGTTCGAGGAGATAAATCTTGCAATAATGCTTCTACAGAATCATGTATTTTTCGTATTTCCCATTGTGTTTGTGGGGGAAGTACATGAAGAGAATGTTTTTGCAATTCTGTCTGTATAGTGTTGGTTTTTGGGCGTCTTTTTGACTCTATTTCAATGAGTTTTGGAAATAGAGAGAAAAAATATCCGCGAATGTGTTCGGGACTTCCTGGAATTGTACAATCTTCAATTGTTCGATCTTGTAAAATAAGTACACCGTTTTTATTTAATATACGAGAAGCTTCACGTAAAAATGTAGGAATGTCTTGTAAATGATGAATAACTGCGCGAGAAATAACTATGTCGAATGTTTCATTAAGGTATGGGAGATTATGTGCATCACTGTGGACGAATGAAATGTTTGGAAAGTTGTTACAATTTTCTTTTGCAGCTTGTAATATTTCTTTTGAAAAATCAAGTCCCACAACATTTTTTGCTCCCATAAGAGCGAGTTCTTTCGTATAAATTCCGCCACCACAGCCGATATCAATTATTTGCTTGTTTTGTATTTCTGTAATGTTTTTTACCATTTCAGCCCAAGAAATATGAGCGTTTCTTGTTGCATATGTGTACTTATTATTTTCATCATGAAAATTAATGGACATGATAAAGACCTCCTTTCAATGATTAGTATAGCGTATTTAATAGGATGTCACGTTTTTGTTTTATGTATGAAGATTATAAGGATTTCTTATCGTAAAAGGAGGATTAATTTGAAAGGGAAATATGTATTGGTGTTGTTGTTTGTTATGTTACTAGCAGCTTGTGGTCAAGTTGAGCCAAAAAAAGAAACAAAAAAAGTAGAAGAGACGGTGAATGAAGTGAAAGAAACAATAGGGGTAACCGTTATACAAAGAAAACATAAAGAGAAAAAGTTGCAGGAATCAGAAGCGAAGTTAATAATAGACATTTTGGATAAAGCTGAGAAACAAGAAATAACAGGAAGCTTCGGTGAACCTGAATATGAAATACACATTAGTAGAGATGGGAAAAAAGAAACTTATTATGCATGGTTAAGGGGAGAAGATAGACGAGGATGGGTGCAATATAAGAAAGCTATGTATATGTTGAATGAAAAAGATACGGAAAAGCTTTTGGATATATTTCCAAATGTCTCAGAACAAAAAGAAAGTGAGATGCAGGTAAGCCCTTTAACGGAAGTAACAAAAAAAGATTTGCAGATTACCGCGTTTCATATTAAAACAGGCGATCAAAACGTGAATTATATGGTACGGTATACGATTTCACAATCACTATACAATAAGCTAGTGAAGGAGCAAGAATATTATTTGCAACTCAATTTTCCAGAAAAAGTTCAAAAATTAATTGGAGCAAAAGAGAGTGAAATGATTTTAGGTGAAAAAGTAAAGGGAGGGTATAAGCAATATGAATTGCATGCTACTGTTCCGATAAAAAGCGCTTCAGAATCACAATTAAAATCATTAGAAACATATTACGAAAATTATGATTTGAAAATATTAAACAGTGAAAAAGAAAAAATAGGTTTGTTTCAAAATATAATTCAGATTGTTAAAGATTATGGTGAAAAAATGAATTTTCAAAGATAAAGTGAGACTTTAATTAGCCCTTATGGATTGGAATGAATGTAAACTCGTCAAATCTATATGGCCTTTCCTAGGAAATGATAATAGAGAGGGGAAAACACCCCTCTCTATTACTTTGCTTTTGCAGATGGCTCATTCATTGATTTTCGTGTAATAAGAAAAGAAATCATAAGAGCGGAAAGGATGACAAGGGCAATAAATACGTGATTGGGCAACAAATCTAATAATAATACGTAACTAACGGTATAAAAAATAAGAGTTGAAGCTAAAAACGATAGAGCACCTATTATAAGAGATTGTAAATTCATTTGTGTACACCTCCTTTTATTTATATTTTTGGCTTAAAATGGATTATATAAACATTATTTCTAACAATAGAAAAAAATATGTCATAATAGAGAAAAGAACAAGCTTTGATGAATGAATATGATTCATTAATGAGAGATAAAGGAGAGGAATATGAAAAATAATAAAAAAGGATTATGGGGAATTATTGTTGCGATAGGTCTATTTTTACTGTCTAAGTTAAAGTGGGTATTTGCAATTTTTAAATTAGCAAAGTTTTCAACGGTATTTAGTATGTTTCTATCGCTTGGCGCATACGCAGTTCTATATGGTTGGAAATTTGGAGTAGCGCTCATTTATTTGTTGTTTGTTCATGAAATGGGCCATTTATGGGCTGCCAAAAGAAAGGGGATCCCAACATCGCCAGCAATCTTTATTCCATTTATGGGGGCCCTTATTGGAATGAAAGAGATGCCGAAAAATGCGAAAGATGAAGCTTACATTGCCTATATGGGTCCACTTTTCGGACTTCTGTCATTTTTACCAGCGATACCGCTTTATATAATGACGAAAGAGCCATTTTGGGCGCTTGTTATTTTGCTTGGAAGTATGATTAATTTCTTTAATTTAATTCCCGTTTCGCCGCTAGATGGTGGGAGAATTATTTCAGTTGTCAGTACTAAAATTTGGGGAGCAGGCCTTATTTTATTACTTGGCTATTCAATTTACTTTAAAAGTATTTTGGGAGGATTTATTGTTATTATCGGTTGTATGGAGTTATATAGAGTAATAAAGAGAGATGAGCCGATTAAGGAATTAGGGCATAAAATTGATGGGATGAAAGAATATGTTACTAGGCTTGAAGAAGAATTAAAAGAAACGGGTGCTGTACATCGGACTATATACGTGATGCATCATGAGATGAATGCATTAAGACAAAGAGAACGGGAAAAAGAGTTACAAATAGGTGAACTTCAAAAAATGGAAGTGTTAGAGTATCTTTTACCGAAGTTCGAACCGTTAGATTATGTTCCATATGAAGATGAAAAAGATGAGTATACAATTCACATAAGGGAAGCATTTGAAGCGTCAGAAAGAAAATTAAATGAATGGAAAACAGAAAAGGAACAACAAGAAAACTATTATAAAGTGGATGCGAAAACGAAATGGACAGTATTTGCTTGTTATATCGGATTAATGGTTATACTCGGTTACACAGCTTATGAAGGATATATTGTTTTACAAGAACATTTACCAACGAGAAATGTATAGAAAAATATTGTCGAAATGATAGGAAGAATTAATACAGGAATTATATTTCTACGAGAGAATGTTACAAGTATAGTCATACGTTGTAATATTTTTAGTAGAGAAGGAGTTCTGTGTATGAAGAAATTGTTAAATGTATTAGGTATTATTATCGTGATGATCATTGCGAGTTATAGTCTTATGAAAGTGCTGTTACATTATGCGAATAAGCCTGCTGAGGTAAATACAATAGCTCAAATAGAAGATGTGCAAGAAGAGACAAAAGTGCTAGATTTTATTCGAATGACACATGAAAGCTATAATAATTTCTTAAATTATGGTAAAGCAGAGAATTATACAGACGGGGATTGGAATCAATTTAAGCAATGGTTTCAACAACAAGAACAATCTTTAAAAAATATACATACGGAAATAAAGAATGAAAAAATAAAACGCGATGTAAATAGAAGCTATGAAATTGTAAAAAAAGGTGTGGAACTTCAAAATATTGAGTATGTAGTGTATGCCCACCGTGTATATCATGACTTGGATATTATCGTAAATAAATATAGAGGTGAAACGAATATCTGGGGGTATACGGAGTTTGGCGATGGGAAAGATATAAAAGTAATCGAACAAGCTATACAAACAAAATAATAAGCTAGCTAGAATTCTAGTTAGCTTATTTTCTTTTGTAAATGCAATGTTCATATATTATTCACAAAAACACCGTGTTAATAGTGATTAAAATCACAATCTGCATTATAAGATTCAGTTAAACTAAAAACAGTTAAGGAAATAGAGGAGTGGGATACAATGTTAAGTGCAAAAACAATTGAAATCGTAAAGTCAACAGTACCATTATTACAAGAAAAAGGTGTTGAAATTACAACGAGATTCTATCAAATTTTATTTTCGGAACATCCGGAGTTGTTGAATATTTTCAACCATACGAATCAGAAAAAGGGAAGACAACAACAAGCGTTAGCGAATGCTGTTTATGCAGCTGCAACGTACATTGATAATTTAGAAGCAATTATTCCAGTTGTAAAACAAATTGGTCATAAGCATAGAAGTTTAGGAATTAAAGCTGAGCATTATCCGATTGTAGGTACATGTTTACTACGTGCCATTAAAGAGGTCGCAGGTGCACCTGATGAAGTTTTAAATGCATGGGGAGAAGCATATGGTGTCATTGCTGATGCATTCATTAGCATTGAAGCAGAGATGTATGAAGAAGCTGCACATAAAGAAGGTGGATGGAAAGACTTCCGCAAATTTGTGATTGTTAAAAAAGTGAAGGAAAGCGATGTTATTACGTCATTTTATTTGAAACCTGAAGATGGAGGGAAAGTTTCTTCATTCATCCCAGGTCAATATGTAACGATTCAAATCAATATTGAAGGTGAGACATATACACATAATCGTCAATACAGTTTATCCGATGCTCCTGGGAAAGAATATTATCGTATTAGTGTAAAAAAAGAAAAAGGTGTAGATACACCAGACGGTAAAGTGTCTAATTACTTACATGGACATGTAAAAGAAGGAGATGTTTTACCAGTAAGTGCACCAGCAGGAGATTTCGTGTTAAATATGGATTCAACATTACCAGTTGTACTAATTAGTGGTGGAGTAGGGATTACGCCGATGATGAGTATGTTAAATACGTTAATTGAACAAGATTCAAAACGTAATGTATATTTTGTTCATGCAGCAATAAATAGTAATACACATGCAATGAAAGAACACGTTAAGGCAGTAGAAAATGAATATGAACAAGTTAAAGCATATACTTGTTATTCTGCACCGACTGAAAAAGATTTAGAAATGAAGAACTTTGATAAAGAAGGTTTCATTGAAAGTGAGTGGTTAAAAACTATTATTCTGACAACTGAAGCAGAATTTTATTTCTGTGGTCCAGTAGTATTTATGAAGCATATAAATGCTGCACTAACTGATTTAGGTGTGAAACAAGAGCATATTCATTATGAATTTTTCGGCCCAGCAACAAGCTTACAATAAGCAAAAAAAACGAGGTATTTATTTTACCTCGTTTTTTATTTGTTCTCGTAATAAACGGTTTACTGTTTCACGGCGTATACCTATCAGTTGGCCAATTTCGGTTTGTGTTAATATTTCATATATAGGAATGTCACCTAAATATAGGGTGAACCATTCTTGTAAACGATGAAGACGTTCTTTCGGAGAGACGGTTGTCAATTGATCAATTCGTTGTTGCATCATTCTTAATTTAGATTGCAATTGCATAGCGATGTTAGCATACGATTCGGGATTTGCTTGAAGTCTCTCGTACCATTCATTACTAGTGATCGGTTCCACTTCTGTTTTTATTAAAGCGATAGCTGTACCGTGATATTCTTTCGGCGAAATTAAAGAATGATGAGGTATCGTTTCACCTGGAACGATAATGTTGAATAGAAATGGTGTTCCGTCTTCTTCTAGCCGAACTACTTTTAATAAGCCTGTTTTTATAAAGTATAAAGGACCGTCCTCGCCTTGACGGAATAGTACATCTCCTTTGTGTAGAATCAATGTTAGCCCCCCATTAATATGTTTCTATTTCTTCTATTTTAGCGTATATGTATATAGATAATATGCTATTTCAACAGCAATTTCATTGACGAAATGTATGCTATTACAGTAGTATACTATTTAGTGTGTAATAGTACTAGCAATGAATACGCTGTAGGGGGTTTAGTATATTGTTAGATGCGATGAGAATGACGGATATGAGAATTCCGGCGAATGCTATCATTCATGTAGAAGAGATGAAAGGTGGAGTCGTTTTATCCGTTGAAGTAGACGGCCAAATTATTTATACGATGGCTTATGATGAAGAAACAGATAGTTATGCTGAATTATATGATCGAAACGATAAGAGGGCGTGCCAAGTACATGAAGATTTCATGGGATGGTCACTTCTTCATTAAAAAAGATGTCAATATGACATCTTTTTTTATTAAATCGATAGAATATACAAAGAAATGAAATATAAGGATAAAATTTGTAATAATTGATTTTGCATTGTTAGCGCTCTGTAACTGCAAGTGTACTATTTTTTCGCTATCATAAAGATAACAGTCGCAGTTATAGGAGTGGTCAACTTGAAGAAAGTACATATTTCAAATTATATGTTATTATGTGTTTGTTTAATTTTATTTGTTCTCCTCGGAGGATTTTTATATTCATGTGTATAAGAAAAACGCATTCTAAAAAGAATACGTTATAAAAGGGAAATAATGATTAATCTAGTTCCAAGAATAATTAACGTAATACGTAATAAATTAATTACGGCATTGCCACTTAGTTTTGTATTAATGTAAGCCCCGATTTTTCCGCCGATCCATGCACCCGGAATCAGGATTAATGCATAAATCCAGCTGACATTTCCAAGTGAGATGTGAGTTGCAGAACTTACAATTGCTGATAGAAATACGATGAACATTGAAGTTGCTACTGCAATATGTGCTGGGAATGCAAAAAGAAGCATCATTGCTGGAACAAGTAAGGCACCGCCACCAATTCCAAATAATCCAGATATAAACCCAACTATAAAGGCGATAAAGATAGCAAGAAACGGTGGGAATTGGTAGTGTACAGTATTTCCATCATTATCTGTAAAAGAACGCTTAATTACAGACGTATTTGAGAGGGAAAGAGGTTTTAATTTGTCTCGAAGCATAAGTAGAATTGAGACGAATATAAGGAAAATCCCAAAGTATAAAGAAAATGTGTCTTGGTTTAAAAATTTATTTGCCCATGATCCGATAATACCACCAGGGCCGCTTCCGATAAATAAAATAAGTCCACTTTTATAATCTACTCGCTTATGCTTCATGTAAGTAAGGGTGGAAGATAGTCCTGTGAAAACGACTGTTACCATAGAAGTCCCTACTGCAAGTTGTGGTGATAAACTGTGTAATCCAATTAATAACGGAACAATAATAATTCCGCCTCCAAGCCCAACTAGGCTGCCGACTGTTCCGGCGATTAGTCCGATGAAAAGTAACATGATGTATTCCAAAATTGCCAACTCCTCTAAATAACTTATCCACCAATTATTATACACGCTTTTTAATGAGAAATAGGCTTGTTCACAAAAAAGTCGTCTTCCTAGAAAAATAAGGAAGACGACTTTTGATTAGAAAACAAAATGTAATAGGTAGTAAAACAGAGCAGCTAAAGAAGCTGAAATAGGAAGTGTAATAACCCATGTAATTAACATACGTTTTGCAGTTCCCCATCTTACCCCTTTCACACGGTGAGAAGCACCAACCCCTAAAATAGAAGAAGAGATAACGTGCGTCGTACTAACCGGTAAGTGAATGAATGTTGCACCGAAAATAACAAGTGATGATGATAAATCGGCAGCTACACCATTTACAGGACGAATTTTCATAATTTGTCCACCGACAGTTTTAATAATTTTCCATCCACCGACAGAAGTACCAAGCCCCATTGCGATAGCACAAGATAATTGTACCCAGAACGGGATATCGCTAGAAGTATGATAGTTATTAGCCATAAGAGCCATCGTAATAATTCCCATTGCTTTTTGTGCATCATTCGTACCGTGTGTGTAGGCTTGTAATGCTGCAGTGAAAATCTGGAATATACGGAAGTTCTTATTCGTTTTCGTTAAGTTAAAGTTTTTAAATACTACTTTAAAAATACTGTATACGATATAACCAATAACGAAAGCGATAATCGGTGAAATGATTAAAGCTTCAATAATTTTAATAAATCCTTTAAGATTTAGCGAGCTAATCCCAGCGGCCGCAATTGCTGCACCTGCGATTGATCCGATAATTGCATGCGAAGAACTACTTGGAATACCGTAGTACCAAGTAATTAAGTTCCAAGCTATTGCCGCAAGCAAAGCAGCTAAAATTACAAGAGAACCATTTTGTAAGGCGAATGGATCAACGATATCTTTTGTAATCGTTTTTGCTACACCTGTAAATGTCATTGCGCCTAAAAAGTTCATAATAGCCGCCATAATAATGGCATGTCTAGGCTTTAGAGCTTTCGTTGAAACAGCCGTTGCAATAGCGTTTGCTGTATCGTGAAATCCATTGATAAAGTCAAAAGCTAAAGCGCAAATGACTACTAAAACGGTCAGTATCAAGAGTGTATCCATGATCAAACTCCTTACGCGTTCTTCATAATAATTGTTTCTAATACGTTTGCAACGCTTTGACAGCTATCAGCTACTTCTTCAAGCTCTTCGTAAATCTCTTTAAATTGAATAATCTTAATCGGATCTTTTTCACGAGAGAATAAGTTCTTAATCGCATGACGGCGAATATCATCACACTGTGATTCATAATCCTTAATCTTAATCGCATTTGTACGAATGTCGACTAATTTTTTGTTAGACATTAATTCAACAGAGTTTGCAATCTCAATCGCACATTGATTAATTGCTTCTACGAATTTAATCATGTATTCATCAGCTTCTGTAATAGAATACATTTCGAACAGACCAGCACTGTGATCTAATCCGTCTAATACATCATCCATACTCATTGCAAGTTGTAGGATGTCCTCACGCTCAATTGGAGTGATAAACGCTTTGTTTAACTCCATAATGATTTCGTGAATAAATGAGTCACCTTTTGACTCATACTCTTTCATGCGCATAGAAAACTCTTTTAAATCGCTAGCATTTTTAATTTTATACTCCACGAAAAACTGCGCGCCTTCTTTTAAATTTTCGGAAACATTCATTAACATTTCAGAAAATTTATCTTTTTTTGATTTAAAGACCATTATTGTTACCCCCACAAAAGTAATATATGTAAAATATATTGGCTAATCAATTCTAACAAAAAACTGTCGTTTTTTAAAACATTTTATCGAAAAGTTTACAAAAACTTAACATAACTCTCGTTGTTCTATTAATAATATTAATATCCAATAGTGAATATCTTACTTGTAGAATGTCCTTTTCTTGCAAAAAGTATGAATGCAAAAGAAAAGCTTTACACTATAGGAATGACTACGTTATTATAATAAATTTAAAAGGCGGTATATTCTTCCTTTTAAAAAGAAGAGTGTAAATAAATGAAGGAAGTGAACGAATGAAATTGAAGAACACTCATTTAAAAAAAATGCTTGAGTGGTTCAATAAGAGGAAGAAACTTCGTAATTCATTAATTGTATTGGGAAGTGTATTCGTTACTCTATTTATTGCTGTAAATATAATAATTTCCATTCAAGACATATCTGAATTAAAACAAGCTGTTCCGCAACCGACTTTAATTTATGATGCAAATAATGAGGTTGCAACAAAATTAGCTTCTTCAAAAACAGAAGGCGTTAAAAGAAAAGATATTCCTGATATTATGGTTCAGGCAATTGTTGCAGTAGAAGATAAGGAATTTTTTAACCATCATGGTATTTATTATAGTGGAATTATAAGTGCGGTTTTTAAAAATATTACAGCAGGAGAAGTTGTAGCTGGGGGAAGTACAATTACACAGCAGCTTGCGAAGAATGTATTTCTGACACAAGACCGCACATTTTCGCGTAAAATAAAGGAATATTTTTTAACAAAAAAAATAGAGCGTACGTATACGAAAGATGAAATTATTGAAATGTATATGAACCAAATTTATTTTGGTGAAGGTGCTTGGGGTATAAAAAGGGCGGCTAAATCTTATTTTGATAAAGATGTAAAAGATTTAACAATTTCAGAAGCTGCAACGATTGCGGGCTTAATTAAAGCGCCGTCTGCGTATTCACCTTATAAAAACTTTAACAAGTCAATTGAAAGACGTAATGTTGTATTAAGTTTAATGAAAGAGCAAGGGTATATTTCTGACGAACAGTATAGTAAAGAAAAAGAGAGCGGACTTGTGTTAAAACGAGGCGTTGATGATAAATACAAGGGAAAATACTCTCAATATGTAGACTATATTGTTAGAGAAGCGATGGACAAGTACGAATTAACACAAAATGAAATTTTAGCGGGTGGTTATCGTATTTATACAGAGCTTGACCCGAAAAAACAACAGGCTGTAGAAGACGTTGTGAATAATGATAGTTATTTCAAAGATAGTGGCTCAGACCAACTTATGCAAACGGGTGTAGTTCTTATGAATCCAAAAACAGGTGGTGTACCAGCTCTAGTTGGAGGCAGAGGGCCGTATCAGTTTTTACAGTTTAACCATGCAACGCAATTAAAAAGACAACCTGGCTCAACGCTAAAGCCTTTGGCTGTATATGTACCAGCGTTAGAACAAGGATATGAAGTGTACGATATATTAAAAGATGAACCATTTAACATTAAAGAATATAAACCACAAAATAGCGATCATACTTTTCACGGTGATGTGACAATGTATGAAGCTGTGGCAAAATCGTACAATGTTTCGGCTGTGTGGCTATTAGAACAAATTGGATTAGATAAAGGATTGAAATCTTTAGAGCGATTTGGTATTCCATTAGTAGCAGAAGATCGTACGTATCCGATTGCTTTAGGCGGTATGCATGTGGGGACATCTCCATTTGTAATGGCTCAAGCATACAGTACATTTGCAAATGACGGTGTCCAAGTGGAAGCTCATGCAATTAGAGAGATACAAAATGCTGAAGGTGAAACGATTGGAAAGTGGTATAAGAAAGAGACACGAGTGACGAGCGAGAAAATTTCTCAAAAGATGACATATTTATTAAAAGGTGTTGTCGAAAAGGGAACGGGCGAAAAGGCGAAAGTTACTAATGTTGATACAGCAGGTAAGACAGGAACTACTCAAATTGTAAATGGCCCGAGCACCGGTGCAAAGGATTCATGGTTTGTTGGATACACACCAGATTTGGTAGGTGCGATTTGGGTAGGATATGATAAAACAGATAGCGATCATTATGTTCCAGGTGGTAGTCAAATTACGACGACAATGTTCCGGGATATTATGAAAAAAGCGAACGCAAATCCAGCTCAAAAAGCGTTCCAGTTATCGCTCATATCTGAGGCTGATTATAAAAAACAATTGACTACAATAGAAGAGGAAAAACGAAGAAAAGAAGAAGAGAAGAGAAGAAAAGAAGAAGAACAACAACGAAAACAAGAGCAACAAGAGTGGCTTGATAAAGTGAAAGAATGGATTCCTTCATTTTGGTAAAAGAAAGAGGCGAATAAAGAAATTCGCCTCTTTTTTTGTATGAAAACAAAATGAAATTTTAATCGTTAGAGATTTTTGTCTATCTTAATTAGCTATTAATCCATATCCGTTGAGATACATAATATTACTCGTTAAGTATAATATTCGTACTGCCAAAAGATTCGGAATCGTATGTGACGATTATTTTGCCTTTACTAATAGGTTCGTAAGGTAAGTCCTCTTCGTAATTACCGTTATTTTCATTGTGGATAGAAAGTGTAATTTCATCGATTTTTTTATTTGTATACTGATCTTTAATCGTTTCAGCAATCTGGAGTAACGCCTCGGAACTAGAAGCTTTTGTAATAAGCATTCCTTTTATAACTTTTTTTTCATTCTTTGTGGCATTGGAATAAGGGATGTTGCTTTGTTTCGTATATAGAAGTTTGTATGGAGTAGTTTTTCTCTCTGCTTTTGATATAGTGGAATATTTTAGAGTTAAAAAAAATCCTACACATAAAATAATGCATACCATAAGTGCAAACCAAATGCGTATTAGTGACATAACTCTCATTTTCATCCCTCTTTCATATCTTTGACTTCACTATTTATCATACAAAATGAGGATTAAGATAGAGTAAATTTGAGGTAAAGAAACGTAAAGAAGGAGCACTTATCCTCCCAAATAAGTGCTCCTTTCTATATAAAGAGAGATTTAATGCACAGTTAAACGATACATATTATTATAAATATACTTTTCAAGCGAAAATTAGTAAATTCGGAATACAGATAGTGTTGCAGTTGTATCGCCCGTGTTAGGAATAGAAATAGTGTTTGCTGTAGGTTGTACAGAAATTGTTGTACCAGCTTGTAAAGTAACGATTGTAGAGAACGATACAGCACTACCGATAACGTTAGTTGAGAAATTACGAGTAGGTGGTTGGCCGTTGAATGAAATACCGAATCCAAACGGTGAAGAGCCTGGGAAAGTTGTAGACGCTGAGAAATTAATATCATATACGCCTGTTTCTAAAATTGTTAAAGTATCTGCAGTGTCATTAAAATTAATGTTATTTATTTCGAAAACTTGATTAAATTGGATGTTTGTTCCAGGGGATATTGTTTGAGCATTGGAGTTTCCGATTGCCGCAATCGTTACAGGAATTGGCGTACCCGCTGGTCCCGTAGCGCCAGTAGCACCTGCTGGTCCTTGAACACCTTGAGCACCCGTAGCGCCAGTAGCACCCGCTGGTCCTTGAATACCTTGAGGCCCTTGAGG
>NZ_JBPWJX010000024.1:0-63656 GCF_051781745.1 Bacillus cereus group sp. Bce019 | reverse complement strand
TCCCCGATAGAATATCGGGAAAAGGCCGTGGCATAATACTCTTTTTATTACTGTCTACTTGACAGGGAGATGACCACTGCAAACCTTTTTTCATCACCAAAATATACCGATAATTGCTAAACCACCTAAAATCATACCACCAATTTGTCCGACAATTGTTGGTGATAATTGAACACCTTTTCTCACTTCAACAACTGGTCTTTCGTGCCTTAGTTGCTGCACTTCACTTTGAAGTTGGTGCACACTTCCGTGTAACTCTTTAATAAGTTCTTTTAATTCAGCGACCTCTTCATTTACTGGTTTTGCCTTTTCTAAATTCACTTTGCATGACTCCTTATAAATTCAATCAATACACTGTAAATTTTCGCCAATTACCATTATATCTCCTGCATACTACATATATAATTTCGAATGTACTTTCTAACCTTGCCGCTCTATCCATTCATCCCGCAATATCCCCATAATCATACGGTCAAAACACTTCCCATCTCTTTGAACCGCTTCTCTCATACAGCCTTCCATTTCAAAACCCATCTTTTTATACAATGTAATGGCAGGTTTATTATACGAAATAACATCGAGACCGATGCGGTGTAAATTCAATTCATAGAAAGCATACTTTAGAATAAGATGTATTGCTTCTTTCCCATATCCTTTTCCTCTATCATTCGCATCTCCTATACCAATAGCTAATAAACCTGTTCTGTTATTCCACTCTATACCATGAATCGCCACAAAACCAATTAAGCGATCTTCTTGAACTGTCCTTACCATGAAAGAAACACTATTCGATCTTCGTCCTTTTAATAACCCATCACTTGCTATTTCATTTAAAGATTGCGGGAATGCTACATCTGTATCAACATTTCTTAAATACTCACTATCTTCTTGCCACATAGCCATTACTTCAGCATCTGTTTCTCTCATAGCTGATAATTTAATCGTTTTATTTCGAAAAAGATTCATTGTCATTTCAAACTCCCCCTTTTTTAATAACGGGGATACTTATTTTAGCCTATTTATCCCCTTGTTCCATAAACTGCTTTATAAACGGGATACTTACAATAAGCGCTGACATTGGCACATCTCCTCTACGTTAAATTAAATTCATTGTATAATTTTTCATTTATTCTAACAATAAAAAAAGACCCTCTAAATTTAGAGGATCTTCCTAACGACGAATCGATATTATTTCGTAAACATTTTCTCCGCTTCATCCATTGCCATTTTGTTTCCTAAAGCAGAATAGTCAAGCCATGGTTGATCATTGATAATGTATACGTGCTTGCCTTTAACTGCTTTTAAGTCTTTCCAAATTGGTGTTTCTTGAAGTTGTTTAAATGCTGCTTTTGCTTTGTCATCTCTATTTACAACAACGAAAATCGCATCTGCATCAAAGTCAGGTAATACTTCTTGTGAAATGACTTCGAAAGGGCGGTTTCCATCAATTTTCTCTACACCATTTGCAGGCTGTAACCCTAAGTCTTGGAATAAAATTGGTCCCATCGGTCTTTTCCTACTAAATACACGCAATTCTTTTGCAGTAACGCGAATTGCCATTACTTTTTCGTTATTACCTAGCTCTTTATCTATTAAACCTTTTACTCGTTTTGATTGCTCTTCGTAATCTTGAATATATTTATCTGCTTCTTTCTCACGGTTTACAAGTTTACCAACTTGTTTTAAATGCTCTCTCCACGTACCTTCATCTAAATTGAAAGAATGTGTTTTTGCAATTTTTTCGTATTTCGCTACATCTTTACCAGCATATTTTTCATCAACATAAATGTCAGTTGGCTTTAATTGAAGTAACGCTTCCATATTCGGATCTGTTACAACACCAAGCTTCTTCGTATCTTTCAACTTCTCTTTAGCGTGCGGTAAGAAATCTTTTAAATCTCCACCAATAACAGAACCTACTGGTGTAATTCCTAATGCAAGTAAATCATTTGTTAAATGAATAGACATTGAAGCAATTTTTGGATCATTACTTTTTTCCGTTTTTTTCGTTGCCTCTTCATTAGCTTTCGTTTGACCACATGCTGCTAATACTAAAATACACATCATGCTAAATAAAATAGTAAGTTTCTTTTTCATATGTTCTCCTCTTTGAAGTATTTATTTTGTTTTTGTAAGTAAATAAAGAAAATACGGTGCTCCTAAAGCTGCCACTACTACACCAGCTGGAATAGAGTTTGGCTCAAATATAGAACGACCTATCGTATCTGCTAGCACTAAAATAATCATTCCGATAATGCCAGCTAAAGGAAGAAAGTGTTGATATGTAGTACCTACTAACTTCCTTGCGATATGCGGAGCAACTAAACCGATAAAACCAATTCCTCCTGCCATCGATACACTTGTGCAAGATAATCCAACCGCTGTAGCTAAAAGTAATAACCGTTCTTTTTGAACAGAAACACCAAGTCCTGCTGCTACACTATCACCTAGTGACAATGCATTTAACGTTTTAGATTTTAGCCACGCATAAGGGGTTAGTATGAAAATCCAAGGTAATAATGCAAGGACATGAATCCAATCCCTTCCCCACACGTTACCAACTAGCCATCTAGAAGCGAATGTATACGTCTCATCATTTAACTTGAGAGAGAAAAATAACGAAATTGCACTAAAGCCAGCTGAAACTGCAATACCAACGAGAATAAGTCTAATGGGAAGTAAACCTTTTGACCGATTACTCGCAAGTAAAATAATAAGAAATGCAGCTAATACTCCTCCACCAAATGTAAATAACGGTATTAAAATGGATGCACTCTCATTAATAGAATGAAAGAGAGTAACAAATACGATAAGACCGAAAGATGCACCTGAATGCAACCCTAAAATACCAGGATCTGCAAGTGCATTACGGGATAATCCTTGCAAAATTGCACCGGAAATACCAAGACCAATACCGGCTAACATCGTGATTATTATTCTTGGCATACGATAATCATATAGCACGGTTGCACTCTCAAAATCACCATAACCCAAAAGTGTTTCAATTACTCTAAGTGGTGCTATACTCAGTGTCCCTGTATTTAAACTAATTAAAATTACAGCGATACTTATACATCCGAAGATTGTAGTTACAGTAATAGCTCTCTTTTTATCCGTGTTAAAAAGATCTTTCACTTATAACTCCCTCCCAACTTTACGTGCTATATAGAGGAAGAACGGAACTCCAACAAGAGCTACCATAATCCCTATCGCAAGTTCCTTAGGAGGATTTACTGTTCTTGCCCCTAAATCAGCTACAACTAATAACATAGCTCCTAATAATGCTGACATAGGAATAATGAATCTATAATTAACACCAATTAATTTTCTAGCAATGTGCGGGATAACTAGTCCCACAAATCCAATAGAACCAACAGCTGAAACAGAAACACCTGCCAGAATAACTACTATAATCATTCCTAGTATTCTCGTTCGGTTCGTTTTCACTCCTAAATTTGTAGCAATATCATCCCCCATTGATATGAGTGAAATAGATCTCCCTAGCATTGTCGCGAAAATAATCGTTATAAGAATAATAGGAACTAAAAATTTCAAGTGTTCCCACTTAACCCCTGCGACACCACCAGCATACCAAAATGCTAAATCTTGGCTTAAATCATAATAAATCGCAACACCTGAACTTAATGAATGTAAAAGCGCTGCCATAACTGCTCCAGCAATCGTTAATCTCATTGGTGTTAACCCGCCTGATGTTGCTGATCCAATAACAAAAATAAGTACTGTACTTAAGACTGCTCCAATAAAGGAAACAATCATTAAATAGGAATACGGCATATGCGGAAAAAAAGCAAAACTAAGTGCCACTACAAACATCGCACCTGCATTTATTCCGAGTACACCTGCATCAGCTAAAGGATTTCGTGTTATACCTTGCATAACAGCACCAGCAACCGCAAAAGCTGCCCCTACAACTGCTGCACCAATTACTCTCGGGAGCCTTAATTCATAAATAATTTGGTGCTGCGTTAATTTCGGATCGTAATTCAAAATCGCTGCCCACACCGTTTGTAAATGAATATCTTTTGCACCAAATGAAATGGCTAAAAATATAGATCCAATTAAACATAAAATTGTTAAGCTCATGAAACATATGAACTTAATATGTATCCAGCGGTTATTACCAGCATGTACAGTAGACTTATGTAACATGTTTCATTTCATCCTTTATATTCAGTTGTTTTTTATAATTATTTTTTATTTATAATTATTATTGATAATAATTATCATTTTCATTTAGATATTATATCCCCGCTTTTTTTAAATAGCAAACTATTTTTTCACTTCGCTAAATATTAAAATACTCATTACAATTCCCTTCTAAAACTTACAAATACATGCAAAATAGACTACTGGATTATTTTTTAAATTGTAGTATACTTATTAATTATTTTGATTTTTCCAATAAAAATCCCGAAGGTGACACAATGTTCTATATAAAACAACTACTACACTTCACTTACGAGCAAGCATTATCTTGCTTATTCCCAGTCGTTATTTTCTTAACACTAGCCCTTTCAAAAATCGTTTCTATTCCAGGGTTATATCGCTATGATTTCATACTCATCGCATGTCTTCTTATGCAGTGGATTATGTACAAGACTGGACTTGAGACGAAAGACGAATTAAAAGTAATTACTGTCTTTCACCTCATCGGCCTTTTACTAGAAATATATAAAGTTCATTTCGGTTCATGGAGTTATCCTGAAGAGGCGTATTCAAAGATTTTTGGAGTTCCGCTTTACAGCGGCTTTATGTACGCAAGTGTCGCAAGTTACATATGCCAAGCGTGGAGAAGGTTGCATTTACAAATGCATTATTGGCCGAAAGCTATTTTTACCGTGCCATTAGGAGCAATGATTTACTTCAATTTTTTCACGCATCATTTTCTATACGATTTTAGATGGTTCTTAACTTTACTTCTATTCATCGTTTTCTTTCGGACATTTGTGGAATTTTCATTACGAGGCGTTACATATAAAATACCACTCGTTCTCTCCTTTTTCCTTATCGGTTTCTTCATTTGGATTGCAGAGAACATCGCAACATTTTTCGGAGCATGGCAATATCCAAATCAACGGGAAGCATGGAATCTCGTTCACTTAAGCAAAATTAGTTCATGGTTTTTACTCGTTGTTATTAGCATTATGATTGTCACGCAGCTCAAACATTTGAAGGAATCAAAAAGATAATGCTGATTATGTAAAAACAGTTAGCCCATCACTCATTAGAGAGTGATGAGCTAACTGTTTTTAGTAATATTTTTTAAACCGTCCTTATCAAGGGAGTTATAATTTACAAGAGTATAAGCAATTACACATTATGAACTGCTACTAGCAGAAGATGTTGCTACAGATGAAGCGGCAATCATTGCCATCATGGCTGCCTGTTGTGCTTGTATGAGGACTTCTATCATTGTTTGTAAACCTGTGTTAGTAGCTTTACTTTCCTCACCTTTCTGACTTACGAACAGTTGAATAGCAATAAGAATAGTTGTATCTGTATGCCAACGGAACAATTTATCCCCCTGCAATTTTTCAATAAATGCTCGAATAGAATGAATCTCTTTTTCTCCGTCCTCGAGTAACGCTAGTAGCCCGATAGCTGGGTAATGCATCTGTTTTACTTTTACCTTTTCTTGCTTTAACAAATTCCATATATTTGTACATTTTGCAACTAATAGTTCTTCCCTGACATCCTTCTTTAGTGAAAGAATATGACTCAAAAATTGAAGATCATTCCCTTTACGCAAACCAGCTTTCGCTAGTTTCTGATAAAGACGTTCCACTCGGTCCATAAGTGTTTCTACATGCTCTGATTGTCCTGCTAATAAAACTGCGAGCGGATAATCATTTGTACTTGTAAGAAAGAGATGATCCTTTTTCATGCGTTTATATACTTGCATCGAACGCTGAATGTGCGCGCCATGCTGTTCATTTTCTTCTGTTAAAAGCACAGCTGCTGCGAGATAAGTAAATATACTCCGGCTAAAGCCACCAGTGACCAATTGTTCATATAAATCTAAAAACTTCCGAAAAGCTTCCTTGTAATCTGTAAAGTGAATATCTAATGTTGCGGCCACTACAAAACGATGATAAGACTTTAAGTATGAAAACATCCCTACCTGATTCTTAATATAACTACTAATTTCTAAAAAACGTCCGAGATCAAACAATTTATCACTACCTGCATACATAGCAGCAATCATCATTCCTGTTCGAGAATCACTCGTTTTCCATTTTAGTTCTCCCTTTAACTGTACATATGTATGTTTATATTGCTCCAACTTTTTCTCTAATGTAATCATAGTATTCACCCCTATTTCTAGTTCTTCTCTATCATTATACGTATATTCCATATTTAGGAATACTATAATTAATAATCACAACATAAAAAATTATAAAATCCTCTAATCCTTCAAGAAGTTATACAAAAAAGGTAGATAATAATTTATCTACCTTTTTTGTATATATTATTTAACATTACAACTGTATTGCTTGTTATATGCAATTAAGACTAAAGAGCTTTAATAATACGTTCCATCGCTTTCATTTGCCCAATATGATCAGCTTCATGATAAAGCATCATACCGTAAAGCTCCCCTACTGTTTCCAATCCTAGGAATGGCTCTGGCAGTTTATTTTCAAATGCTTCTGCTGGAATTTCGTTAATACGTTTTGCTTGTTCTTTTAATTGAGCCGTTAACACTTCTAACGATGGTCCTTCTGTCGTCCATTTAGATGGTCTTGATCCATATCCAAACATACCTGGATATTCAGTTGGCAATTGTTTAAATTCTCTTCCGAACATGAAAGTCTCTGCTGCTGTTAACACGTGTCCAATATGCCAACGAATTGTATTGTTAAAACCCTCTGGCTGCGTATCCACAGTTTTATCATCTAACGTTTCCATAAATTTAAGTAACGCCTCGCGCGTTATTTCAAATTGTTTTAAACCCACTAGTCTATTCATGTTATCGTTCCCCTTCTTGATGTACAATTTATTATGAACTAAGAATGTTCAACTTATTAAAGTTTCACCTTGTTTAATCTATCAGAAACAAATAAGAAATACATCTAATATGCTTATTAAAAATAATAAAAAGGTTCACTCCTCGTAAATATAGAATTACTTACTATGTTAATAAAAGAGGAGTGTACTTGCATGTTACATATTTTAAAACAACAATATAATCTTATTAGCTCTACAAGAGAAACTCTATTTTCGTTTTTGGAAGAAATCCCAGTAGAAAAATTACATAGCACAGTTTCTAATTTCGGAAGCGGTAGCATTATAAAGACTCATATTCATGTAGCCGATTGCTATCGTTACTGGCTTGGGTCATTCGCATTCAAGCAAAAAAGAGCAGATTTTTCATTTGCTAGCGATTACGAAATTGAGCATGCAGATGTGGAAAAAGTTCGCGCTAGATTTAAGTTAGTAGATGAGACTGTACAACGTTTTTTAGATGAATACAATGACCGTTGGCTCGAAAATATAGCAAATGAAGTGAAATGGCAAAAAGAACCTTGGAGCACAACTCCGCTATGGCTTTTAACTCATACGGAGACGCATGAATTTCACCATAAAGGACAAATTGTATCTATGGCTCGTCACCTTGGATATACTCCTCCTGATACAGACCTTAGTTAATTCAATGGTCCATGATTACCGAAAAAATTAGAATGAATACAAATCGAGCATGTTTTGAAATTCAATCAAAACATGCTCTTAAAATATTCTATCTTACAATCTCCATATCCTCATCAATACCAAATAGTCTCCGCATAATTATATGCATCACTATTCGGAATTGCATGTTTCCCCTGCGCTTGTGCCTTTCTTGGATCTAAATCATATACCATTGGCGTATAGCATGATGTTTGCCCTTTATTTACAACACCATTTCCTCCAGCACTTCCGCAAGTGTATGCCTTTCCATCTGTTTTTCTAACAATCCTTGCATCAGCTTCGTTATTATAAACTGCCAGGCGAGTTACAGTAACTTTTGCCCACGCTGTCTTACACGTCGTGCTAAATTTTAATTCCACATAAGAATTTGAATCAATCCACTTCTTTTCTTTCGTTACTGCAGATTGATCACAGCTGTTATAATAAGGACTTTTCCCATCATATGAATGGTCTTCTGCGTATGCTTTATCGCTATTAGTCGTGCTAAACATACTAGTTACAACGAGTAAAGATAGCAATAAACATGCACTCGTCTTTTTTAAAAGTTTCATATCTTTTCACTCCTTTATTAATAACGTGCTGTTTTCCCGTAACCGTTATTAAACGTAACTGCTTCAGCATCTGCTGTGTATCCGAAATCAGCAGTTAAATCAAATACCATTCCTGTATAAGTACTCGTTTGACCTGTTTTTATTGTGCCGTTCCCCTGATTAGAAGTAACTGATTTTTGGAATACACCATTTTTGTATTTATTTACAACAGCGTACGCGTACACTCCTCCCGAAACAGCTGGTGCTGGTTGATCTAAAACAAACTTAGCCCATGCTGCATGACATTTATTACTGTAACGTAAATACACTGTCCCTACTTTTTTACTACCTTCATATACAGCTGTAGATTTTGCATTAAATCCATCTGCATCACACGTCGTACTTCCCCCGTATACTTTCGTTGTTGCTGGATTTTTCCCGTCATAATAACTACTTAAATCAGTAGCTGCAAATGTACTTCCTTGAAAACTAAATAATACACCTATACTTGCCGCACTTAACACGCATACTTTCATTAACTTTTTAAACATTTTAAATTCCTCCTCACAATAAGTACGTATACTAAAGACAAGCTATACTGCTATGTAAGTCCTCCTTTCACGCTTCCTAGAGGCATCTTACAGAAACGAATAAACGTTGTAAATTCCCTTATAATTATTGGAATATACGAAGAAATTTACGTATCCGTCTAAGAAAAAAAGTTGAGAAATACACATTTTATAGCATCCTTTATTTAAAACATAAAAGAACCGATACTTGTTATATTCAAGCATCGGTTCTTTATACAAAATTACCATTTTTTCTTTTATATAAAATAAATATTTCTCCACTTAATCCGTTATAAAAAAATCCCTCGTTACATCAATAAATTGCTGCAGTGGTGCTGTCATCCATTTATCTTTATGCCAAGCAATTTGTGTATAAATTGGAGATATTGTTTCGTTTAACATTAACTCCTTTAACGTCCCTTCCCGTATATCTTTTTCTACTACTATCGCTGGTAAAACGGCTATACCTAAATCTGCAATAACACATTGTTTAATTGCTTCAACACTAACAAATTCAATTTTATTTGCTGGATATACGTCTCCCCCGCGAAATAGCTCTTCAAATAAAGTTCTATATGAACAGCCTAATTCTGTTAGTAAAAGTGTTTCACTCTCTAAATCTTTTATAGAAACAGTAGTCTGTTCAAGTAAAATATGCCCTGGAGCAGCTACTACTTTTAATTCTTCTTTCATAAGCGGTTCCACATGTAAAACATCTTCTGTTTTACATTCGTCCAAAATAAATGCAAGATCTACTTTCCCCTCCATCAATTGTTCCTTCGCATCTTTATTGGAATGTGCTGGTTTAAATATAAGTTTTATTTGAGGAAATTGTGCTTTAAACTTCTTTAATATAGAAGGCAGTCTGTATGTACATTGACTTTCTTGTGCACCAATTATTAACGTACCTACTATTTCCTCATCATCTTTCACGGCCGTCTTTGCTTCGTTACTAAGTGCGATTATCTTGTCCGCATAAAGTTGAAACTTTCTTCCTGCTTCAGTTAAGAAAAGACGCTTCCCTAATCTCTCAAATAGTGGTGTACCAAGCTCAGCCTCCAACGTTTTAATTTGCGCTGTAACGCTCGATTGGGCAAAGTTTAATTTCTTCGCAGTTTGTGTAAAGTTCAAAGTATGTGCTGCTACTTTAAATGTAATTAACTGTTTTATTTCCATTTATCCTCCCTCTTTTCAATCGATATTTCCGATTGATTCCATCGAAATAATCCTCTTTGTCTATTGATATTTGTATTGTATGATAAAGAACATCTATAAACAATATAAATGGAGGTATTCCATATGAAAGCACTTTGTTTCGAAACATTCGGAGACGCTAATGTTCTACACTATAAAGAAATACACGATCCAATCATAAGTCCAAATGAAATTCTTGTCCGCACGAAAGCAATCGGATTAAACTTCGCTGATATTTATAGACGCCGCGGCGATTATCATCTTGCTGGCAATCCGCCTTATGTATTAGGTTATGAAGGAGCTGGAATTGTTGAAAAAGTAGGAGCTGACGTTACTACTATCAACCTAGGAGACCGTATTGCATTTGCGGACGTCCCATTTGCAAATGCAGAACTAGTTGCCGTTCCATCTGAAAAAGTAATCCCACTACCAGATTCTATTTCTTTTGAAACAGCCGCTTCTGTCTTATTACAAGGATTAACTGCACATTATTTAACGCAAGATAGCTAACAACTAAAACAAGGTGATATAGCTTTAGTACACGCTGCAGCTGGTGGCGTCGGTCAACTTCTCGTTCAAATGATTAAACTATATGGCGGAAAAGTAATTGGTTTAACGTCATCAAAAGAAAAAGCAAAGATAGCTACATTAGCTGGTGCCGATCACGTATCTTTATATAACGAAGAATGGCATACGAAAGTACTTGAAATGACTAATGGAACTGGAGTAAATGTTGTGTATGAATCAGTAGGTTCTACATTAGGGGAAAGTTTTAACGCTACTAAAATTGGCGGTACTGTCGTATTTTACGGAATGGCTGGTGGTAATCCTGCGCCAGTTGATCCGCGTATGCTTATGGATACTTCAAAAACTTTAACTGGTGGAGACCTTTGGAACGTGCTTACCACTTATGAAGAACGTAAAAAACGATCTACTCAATTATTCGATTGGATCGCAACTGGAAAATTAAACATTTCAAATCCTACTACATTCTCTTTACAAGACGGTGCTCTTGCTCATGAATTATTAGAGAGCCGTAAAAGCACAGGGAAGATTTTATTAATCCCATAATTCACAAAATGAAAAGGAAGCTAGATTTCTCTACCTTCCTTTTCTTATTTCTATTTGAGATTTAATTATATTTCCACACTTTCTTTCCCTTTTGCAACATAACTCATATCTCCAACCGACTCGACTGTATATGTTCCATCTTGGTATACAATCTTCGTCACACTAGCATTTTCCACCCCAAGTTTTGTTTTGCTACTGTCTAACATTTCTATTAAGGTAGTAATCAAAAGCCCATGAACGACAACTAAAACGTTACCGCCACCATTTCCAGCAGCTTCTTCACTAATTTTATCTATCTCAGCTTTTATGCGAGTAGAAAATAATTCCCAATCTTCCGCCTGTTTTGTAGGATCTGCTACTCTAATAAGATTAATCACTTCTTGAATAGAAAACTTCATAAGTTCTTCTGGTGATGCAACGCCTGCAGCTTTTCCAACCACATCCCACATATTCTCAAGTTTTTCACCTTCAAAAATACCGAAATTTAATTCTCGCAAATCTTTTCTTTGCTCAAGTTTTAATTTTGATTGCTCACTATATTTTAATACTAAATTAGCAGTTTCAATTGCGCGGCCGCTATCACTACTATACGCATTCATAAAATGAATATCTTTTAATCCTGTTCCTAAATTTGTGGCAACTTCAACACCTTTTTCTACTAATGGAGAATCAGCCCAACCTTGCGTGCGATGATTCGTATTTAATATTGTTTTACCGTGTCTTGTAACATATAACGTAACTGCATTCTCATTGCTATCTGTTTCTCGCTTATTCATTTCATTCTCTCCCTTTACGTTTCTATATCAATTTTACCACCTCAATTATTCATTGAGCAAAATATACGTCAGTAGATCCGCTTAATAAAAAAAGCTATCTTTCTGTATATCCATACAAAAAGATAGCATCTTTTATGATTACATTTCTTAACCGTTACTCCTACTCAGCAAAAGCACTCGAATATTGTACAATTCCTTTTACACCTCGAAGAGCATTTTCTGTTAATTCCATTATCATAAATACCTCTTCAGGCACTTCAAACGGTGCTTTTATATTCCACTCACTTGCTTTCTTAAAACCAAATTTCGGGTAGTACTCTGGATGTCCCAATACTACAACTGATCCGTATCCAAGTTCTTTCGCTTTTTCTAATGCAGCTACAATCAGTTTTCCACCAATTCCTTTTTTCTGATGACCCCTAGCAACTGAAACTGGTGCAAGCGCTAACGATTCTACAGAAGTTCCATCTTGTTCTATTGTAATTTTCGATAACATAATGTGACCAACTATATCTTCATCTACCGCAACAATTGATAACTCTGGAACAAACGCGTCACATTCTCTAATACGTTTTACAAGTTCATGTTCTGTTTTATCACTAAATTCTTCCTTTAAAAATGCTTCTTTTACGACTTCTTCTGTTTTTCTATAATCATTTTTTTGTTCTTGTCTAATCGTTACCATTTTAACTTATCCTCTATTCTTTCTTATTTCTTTTTGAATTTTACGCAGTGCTTTTTTCGATCCGCGCTCAATATCGTGTTGCATTTTTCTTTCTTTATAATCAACAAATAGTGTATTTAAATCGTATCCTTCTGGATATAACTCCTTCGCTGCTACTTCTAAAGTAATACGTTTTACATTTACTTCAACGAATTCACCGTTATAATATACAACAACGTTATAAAAATTATCTTTTTCCTTATAGATGATACCAAAATCATCATGATCCAATAAATTAACACGATCGCCTATTTTGTACTCATAATGAGATTCTCTTTTTTCTTGTACGAATTTCGGTTTTCTAATTTTACTTTCATTCACTTTTTCTAAAGCGTACTCTTTATTTCCCATGTACTCTTTCGCCCTTTTCAGTACATGTTCTTTTACGTTCATTTTATTCGCAATCCAAAGTGCATTACTTTCTCCTGATTTTCCGATAACTAATTTATAAAGCGGCTCTAACGTTTCACTATTAAACTGCATCGCTGCATTCATAAAGTCATCATGCATTTCTGAGAATCGTTTAATTTCTCCGTAATGCGTACTCGCAACGGTAATACATCCCGCAAAGTACAACTCTTCTAAAATAGAAATTGCAAGTGCTGCACCTTCATTTGGCTCTGTACCGCTCCCTATTTCATCAAATAAAAGTAACGTATTATTATTTGACATCCTCATAATCTCAGAAAGATTTTTCATATGAGATGAAAATGTACTTAGTGCGTTTTCGATACTTTGATTATCACCAATATCTACAAATACATTTTCAAAAATAGCGATTTCTGTCCCTTTATCTCCTGCAATATGAAGACCTGACATTGTAGCTAATGTTAACAATCCAATCGTTTTTAACACAATTGTCTTTCCGCCCGCATTCGGCCCTGTAATAATTAAACTACGATACTCTTGACCAATTTTAAAATTCAAGGGTACAACTTGCCCTGTTAAAAGCGGATGCTTACAATTCACTAAATGAATGTAGCCATGATCATTTAACTTCGGTTCTATTCCATCAATCGATTTACTAAACTTCGCTTTCGCAAATACCATATCATACTGACTAATTAGCTCCATGTTAATCTTTATACTATAAATATTTTCTAATACCATCCCTGATAAAGTCGCTAAAATTTGATATTCTTCAACCGCTTCTTCTGCTTTCAAACCTGCTAGTTCTGCATTCAATTTCGTAACCGTATGCGGTTCTATAAATACAGTAGAACCTTTTGCCGAGGCTTCAATAATACTTCCGGCAACTTGGTTTTTATAGGAAGATTTAATTGGAATCGTATAACGGTCATCCTTTTTACTAATAAAGAATTCCTGAATGAATTTCTTATTTGCACTACTATTTAAAAACTTCGTTAAACGTTCTTTTATTTTCCCATCTACAGAATCGATATTATTTCGAATTCGTTTTAACTCTTTACTTGCAGCTGCATCAATACTATTTCCTTTAATTGAAAAGTTAATTTCCTCTTCAATACTTTTATATTCAGTCATTGAATTTGCATAAGAAGCTAATACTGGTGCAAAAAATTCTTTATCTAACATAAACTTTTTAATCTTTCTACATCCACGTAAAAAGTCTGAAACACTCACTAATTCTTCTGGATCTAAAATCATACCTTTTTCTAATTTTTGAATTGTACTAGCAATATTAGAAATGCCGAAGAAAGGAACATGCCCTTCTGCATCTAATATAGCTCGTGCTTCTGTCGTTTCATTCAGCCGATTTCTCACTACTTTTATACTCGTACTCGGCTCTAATTTGTTTAATAATTCCTTACCTAATCCACTTACACAATAAGATTTCACTATATCCTTTAATTCGTTATATTGTAACTTTTCAAAAGTCATCGTATTCATTTTGTTTCTCCTCACTATGATTGATTTTTATCATAAATGAAGATACCTACTCATTAGATTCCAATGAGTCATATATAAAATTCCATAATTATACAATAAAAACATATACAAAAAAGCTGCGGGGATACCGCAGCTTTTACATTTACAAGGCATGTGTAATAACGTATGAGGAAATAAGCCATAAAAAATAGATGGCAGTCCCTTATTACACGCTTTATAAAGTATTGTAGGTATCTTCATAGGTTTTGAAATAAATGCATGACAAAATTAGGGGTATGATGTACATAAAAATCCCCTGGTCTTATCCGATTTATTTCATTAAATTTTTCCTATTTAATACCTACCGCACTCACAAAAAGCACCTCTCATTAATTTATATTATAGTCATTGAAATCTAATTTATTGAAATCATCATACTATATGTTACGTGAGAAGTAAAGGTGTCATACTTTAGTAGTACGTAACTATAAATTTCAATATTGCTTAAATTAGGTCTATATTCGCTGAAGAGAAATTATAAGAAGCGCCTCCGCTATTGCGAATGTCATTTACTTCCCCAAATACATTTAATAATTATGACAAGCAATGATAGGAGGTTTACTATATGAATGAAGAGTATAGTATTTTACACGGACCTGCTCTGGAACCAAATTTAATCGGTCCCACACTACCATCAATTCCACCATTTACATTCCCCACCGGACCTACTGGAATCACAGGACCTACCGGCGCGACAGGTTTTACCGGAATTGGAATAACTGGTCCTACCGGGGTTACAGGTCCTACCGGAATCGGAATAACTGGTCCTACTGGGGTTACAGGCCCTACCGGAATCGGAATAACTGGTCCTACTGGCGCAACCGGTTTGGGGATTCTCCCCATATTTGGAACAATAACTTCTGAAGTAGGAATCGGTTTTTCAGCAGTAGTTAATACAAATATTAATTTTACCATTCCAGGACCTGCTAGTGGAACTACCCTAAATCCATTAAATAATTCTATTACAATTGATACCACTGGCGTGTACTCTGTATCCTTTTCAATTGTATTTGTAATACAAGCTATATCGTCTAGTATATTAAATCTTACAATAAACGATTCCATTCAATTCGCAATTGAAACGCGAGTTGGTGGTGCTTCTGGGGTGAGAGCTACATCCGCCAGAACTGATTTACTACCTTTAAATCAAGGGGATGTTCTTCGAGTACGAATAAGAGAAGCCACGGGTGACATTATATATTCCAATGCCTCTCTTGTTGTTATAAAGGTCGACTAGCTCTTTTATTACAATAAAGATTTATGAAAAATAAAGTGAAACTTTAATAAGCCCTCACCAATCGGGCTTCCCACAAATAGCGGGATAAATATGCACAATATAAAAAGAAGAGGAAAACTTATATTTCAGTCTACCTCTTCTTTTTCATCACCAAATTATTGTTGAACATATATGGAAACTGATCCTCCACTTACTTGGAACTGCCCCCATCCGTCCTTATTAATTGTTACAGTATTTGTTTGATTACCCGTAATATCGTACCATACTTCCCCTGCGTTATTCTTTCCAACATCCATCCACTTCGCCCCTCCTGGTCCATCAGAGATTAATGTTGCTAAACCAGAATTAGCATGTACACTATCACCTTCTCTTGTCCAGCCAATCACATCTGGATGATCAAAATAATCACGTTGCGTACCATATGCAAAGTTTTTTCGTGCCGTCAAAATCGGATCAATTTTGTCCTTTAACGCTGGAATTTCATAGTTACTATTTCCTTTTGTACCATAGTAATCACCATAGAAAACAGAAGGATATCCCTCTGCACGCGTTAAAATAAATGCATATGCCAACGGTTTGAACCAAGGGCTCACTACAGATTCCAATGACTGACCAGGCTGTGAATCATGATTTTCAACTAGAGTAACCGCAAGTGTAGGATGATTCGCAACTACCGTTCCTTTTAAAATATTTCTCATATCATAATTCCCATTTCCTGTTGAAGCATAGTGAAAATTATAATGAAGTGGTGCATCGAACACAGATTGATTATAATTGACCTTCGCTAAATAATTATTTAAAGTCTGGATATCATTTTGCCAATATTCAGCTACTGTAAACATTTCTTTCCCCGTTTGCTGTCTAACGTGATTTACCCAATCGCGCAAATATTCATGATCAATATGTTTAACAGCATCTAAACGAAAACCATCTAAATTTAATTCATTCGCATACCACGTTCCCCATTTTTTCATTTCATTCGCAACATCTGGATGATCAAAATCAAGATCCGCATACATCAAATAATCATAATTCCCATTCTCGCTAGACACTTCCCAGTCCCATGCTTTACCTATGCCCCTAAATTTATAAATTCGGTTTAATTTCCTTCCTTCATCCCAATCCGTTCCATCAAAATGATACCATTTCCATTTGAAATTAGAATAAGAATCTCCACGCCCTGGAAAGTTAAATCCCGTCCACGCACTAATTTCATAATCACCTGATACTTCATTATTTCGATTGTTCGGGTCTACCTCAACTGCTGTTACAGTTTCTGTATAATCAGCCCCACCTTTATGATTCATAACTACATCACCGTATACATCGATGTTTTTCTTATGTAAAGCGTCAATTGCAGATTTCAATTGTGCTTTCGTCCCATATTTCGTCCGCACTGTGCCCTTTTGATTGAATTCCCCCAGATCATATAAATCATATGCTCCATATCCTACGTCATTTTGCGTAGTTCCTTTATATGCAGGTGGTATCCAAACAGATGTAATTCCTTTTTCCGCTAAATTTTCAACATCAGTACGCAAACGATTCCAATGATTCCCATCATTCGGAGCATACCACTCAAAATATTGCATTAACGTTCCATTGTTAACTGTGTCTGCATATGCCTTACTCCCCTCATATATACTAGGTAAAAACATAACAACTGACAATCCGACTATTGTTATTCTTTTAAACATCTGTACACCATCCCCTTCCAAGAAAGCGTTTGCATAGTTTATCAGAATTATTATAATATTCGTCCCACCGTTAGTAAAGTAGCAATCTCTCACTCTCCCATATTATTTTTAATCTAATTTCAAATATTCAACGTAGTTTTAATTTCACATCCTATTCAAGATTGTTTACAATTTACCTATAAAAGCATAACGGAGGGATTTCGATGACAGACTTTCAAAAACAATTTTTCGCACGATTACATATAGAAGAAAAAGACACAGTTTCATTTGAAGATTTATCTAACATTATGTACGCAATGGCACAAACTGTTCCTTTTGAAAACTTAAATATTCTCGAAAAGAATTTTAAAGAAATATCAAAAGAAAATTTGAAAGAGAAAATTTTAGTAAATAACCGTGGCGGTCTTTGTTATGAACTCAATCCTTCTATATATTACTTCCTGAAAGATTCTGGATTCGATGTTCATCTCGTTTCAGGAACAGTTTATAACGCTGCAAACTCCATATGGGCTGTTGATTCTGGCCATATCGCAACCGTTTTAACACATCATAATGAACTTTATTTAATTGAAGTAGGATTCGGATCATACTTACCTCTTGCCCCTGTCCCTTTCTCAGGTGAAGTCATTCACTCTGTTACAGGAGATTATCGTATTCGTAAAGAAATGACCGAAAAGGGAAACTACATTTTAGAGATGCGGAAAAACAATGAGTTCTTGGATCAATCTTCTGCTGATGATTGGACGTTAGGATATGCATTTTATATAGAAGAAGTGGATGAAGAAAAAGCAAATACAGCACAAAAAATTATCGTTGAACATGAAGGGTCACCCTTTAATAAACTACCTCTTATTGTAAAACTAACTGAAGATGGGCATGCCTCTTTAACGAAAGATAGCCTTACAGTAGCGAAAAATGGTAAAAAAACGAAAGAAACCGTTACAGACATGCAATTTACAAACCTTTTACATTCAAAATTCGGAATTACACTATAAGTATGTAAGCCTTGTTATTTTAGCAAGGCTTTTCAATTTTCAGCAGGGATTTTTTGCAATTTGTTGTATTTCATAGTTATATAGAAATATAACTACATGTTTAGAAAGGAAATGATTATGACAGAACTTAAAGATCGATTACAAGTAGCTGATATAGAAAAATGGGATTTAACAGACATTTACCATACAATTGAAGATTGGGAAAGTGATTTTCATAAAATTGAAGTATTAACGAAGGAATTACACGAGTTTAATGGCAATATTCACGATGGCAATAGTTTATTAGCTTATTTAACGAAGAGTGAAGAAATTTCTAGCATAATATCTTTAATGTTCGCTTATGCACGATTACAATCTGACCTTGATACACGCGATACTGACGCGCAATCTCTTGTCGATAAAGTATCACAATTACACGTGAAAGTAAGTGCAGCTAAATCTTTCTTTTCCCCCTTCTTACTTAGCATAGACGAAAGCACATTACATTCTTACATAGAAGAAACAGAAGGCTTACAATATTATAAAGAAGACTTATTTGAATTATATCGTTATAAAAAACACGTATTGAATAAGGACCAAGAAACAATTTTATCACAGATGGGTGAAGCTCTTTCTTCTCCACAGCACACATTTGGTATGTTAAACAATGCAGATATATTATTTGGTGAAGTGACGACTGACGATGGAGAAAAAGTGAACTTAACACGCGGAATGTATGCAAAGTTAATAGAAGATACGAATCGTGAAAAGCGTAAAGAAGCTTATAAAGCATATTACAAACCATATGTTCAGTTAAAGAATTCCATCGCATCTACTTTATCCGCTGCTATTAAAAATAATGTTACCGTTTCGAAGCTAAGAAACTATCCATCAGCGCTAGAGAAATCATTATTTGGCGATATGGTTCCGAAAGAAGTATATGAAAACCTTATTGATACAACGAAAAAAAACATTCAAACATTACATACATACAATGAAATTCGAAAAGAAAAATTAAACGTAGATGAACTAAGACAATACGACTTAGGCGTCGATTTAGTAGAAGGTGCAAAACAAGACATCCCATATAGTGAAGCATTTGACATTATGATTGCATCACTAGCTCCTTTAGGAGAAGAATATATTGAGACATTAAAAAGTTTTAAAGATAAACGATATATAGACGTAAGAGAAACACCAGGAAAACGTTCTGGTGCTTATAACTTTGGTGTATATGGTGTTCACCCTTTCATTCTTTTAAATCATCACGATGATTTAAACAGCCTGTTCACTCTTACTCATGAATGCGGACACGGTATGCATACGCACTATTCACATGGATACCAACCAAGAATTTCTGCACATTATTCTATCTTTGTCGCAGAAGTCGCTTCAACAGTAAATGAAGTGTTATTAATTCACTATTTATTAAAAGAAGCAAAAGAAACGAACGTACGTAACCATTTAGTTAACCATTTTATTGAGAAATTTAAAGGTACTTTCTTTACACAAATTATGTTTGCAGAATTTGAAAAAATCACACATGAAATGGCTGAACAAGGTAAACCATTAAATGCACAAGTATTCAGTGAAATTTATGAAAAGCTATTTAAAGAATATAACGGTGATTCACTTGTATTTGATGAAGAAGTAAAATACGGATGGGCTAGAATCCCTCATTTCTATCGCCCGTTTTACGTATACAAATATGCAACTGGATTTGCATCTGCCATTCAAATCGCTGATAAACTATTAAGCGGTGATCCGAATGCTCAGAAAAATTATATTGAATTCCTTAAAGGTGGAAGTTCAGACTACCCATTAAACTTATTGAAAAAAGCTGGCGTCGATTTAACAACGCCAGAACCGATTGAAAGTGCATTGAAACAATTCACTCAACTTGTTGAGGAGTTTTCAACCCTATAAAAAAGAGCCTCTAGGGGCTCTTTTTTATATTCCCTTTCCTTCTATTAAATCATTCGCCATTTTCCTAAATTCTTGATTAAATGCGTCATTCATACCATTTTGGACGTTAGAAAATAATATGACAAACGTTCGTTTATCCCAGTTAAAATTATTAAAAGTGTTCCAGCCAGCTAATACACCGTGGTTATGATAATAATCTGGGTAAATATAGAAACTAAATCCATATTTTCTTGCAGGTGATGCAGAAAACATATCTGATACACTTTGTTTAGAAAGTAGTTTACCATCCATAATAGCTTCATCTAATTTTTTCATATCTTCAACAGTCGTATACATTTCACCACAACCATACAGCCAGTTCATTTTTAAGCGCGGCGTGGCTATTAACTTATTATCTTTTTTCGTATACCCTTCTGCTAAGAAAATATCTTCTGGAAGTGTTGCGCCCATTCCAGATTCATTCATTTCAACGGGAGTCAAAATATTTTCTTTCACATATTCAGCAAGTGGTTTATTCGATATTTTTTCTACAATATATGCAAGCACCATATAATTATAATCTGTATATTTCCATCCTGTCCCTGCTGGAAATTGTAACGTTTGTGCCCCAATCCACGTTACTAATTTTAACCGTGATGCTGCGTCAACACTACCTTGTCCCTGTTCTGGTAATCCAGACGTATGTGTTAACAAGTTTCGTAACGTAATGTTTTTATCTGCCGGAAACGATGGGATATATTTATTTACATTGTCTTCAATGTTCAACTTCCCTTTTTCTTTTAGTTGCATAATAGATATTGCAACAACTGTTTTCGTAATAGAACCAATGCGATATTTCGTTCTTGGCGTTGTTAATACTTGATCTTTCACGTTCGCATAACCGTAGCCTTTTCGTAAAATTACATGACCTTTACTTGCTACAAGAACACTCCCATTAAATCCTTTATCTTTTAAGTACTGATCTAGTTTTCCAGCTGCAATTTCATAACGCTTTTTCTCATTCGCATCAATTTCCTGCTTAACATCTTTTTGCTTACTATTTACATTAGAAAATGCCTTTGCATCATATTTTTTTCCTTTATTTTCATGTATTAGTGTAACAATACTTCCACAAAAAACTGCAAAAATAAAGAAAACGATTAACCATTTCTTTAACATACTAGGAACCCTCTTTTATCTAGTTTCACTTAACGTATACCCATTCTATTTTATATCTTTTAATTATCAAGTATATTATAATATTATTTAATATTCACTCTGTTAAAACTAGATTCCTTTTTCTCATTTTCAATTTTGACTACTCTCTATTGTATTTCTTTCTTGCAAAATTTCCAACATACAATCGGATGCATTACACTATAATTTCAAATTCTTTTGTAACATTTGTTACATACTAAAAAGAATGGAGATGTAATATGAAAAACACCGATAAACGCAATCGTTTAGATGACAAGATGTTTCATTATCGGATAACAAAAAATAACATGGCATTAATTGAATATTACGGAAAACAGATTATGATATTAAAAGGAAATGATGCTGAAAAATTTTTAAATAAAATAAATCATGCAAATAACGATAAAGAAAAACAGCTAATTATGGCTAAAATTACAGGTAATTTCAAAAGAGGTAATGAACGAAATTGAAAACGAATCTCATTTACATTTTGATTATACAACAAATAAAAAAAGAAATGTCGCTCATTCAACATTTCTTTAGACTTTCTTCATAAAAAATTTACATTGCTAACATTCCTTCATTTTCTATCCTTCCTATATAAGCTAACCGCTGAAATAGTTAGTAATACAACTATGCATAACCACGCATACGTATATCCCTTCTTATCTACAATATAACCAAATAAAGCAGGCGCAGCAATAATGGCAATTTGATTTAATGTAAGTGCAAAACTCACTGTCATCCCTACCGATTCTTCACTTGCTGATTCCGCAACTTCAGTTATGAAAAGGCTAAACCATCCAATTGCAAAGAACCCTAACAATGCACTTACACCATACAATACATTCGTTATTGTATGTATGCTCATTACTAATATTAGAATGAAGAAAATAGAAATACAAACAGTTATAAATAAGAGGGTACGCCTATTCCCCTTATAAAATAAATCACTAGTAGCTGCTAATATAACCCTACCAACCATTCCAGAAAAGAACATAACGGAAAATACTTTTCCAGCTAAAATTGGCGTGATTGATTGTTCCAATACTAAAAATTTTATAAAGTGCGCAACTAACACCATTTGCAATGAAATCATACAAATGCCAGTTATATAAATTGCATATAACTCTTTTTTACATATCACTTCTTTTAACTGCATCCAAAAAGAAAGTTTACTACGTTCTTGTTTAACTTTCTCTTGAATATATGGTTCCTTATAAAATATAAAAAATAAAAACCCTCCAATTATACAAATACATGCAATACTATTTACCGCATAGGCCATATTATATTTTATTGTAAGAAACGGGATCAATACTCCCGCTAATGTACCACCAATCGGTATACCGGCTTGTCTAATCCCCATCGCTAACCCGCGATTCTCTTTTCGGAACCACTTCATTATCACCTTACTTCCTCCTGGCTGCGAAACACTATAAAACGTTCCTACTAATAAAAGTACAAAGAGTAACCCATTAAATCCATTGACCATATTAGTCAGTAAAAACGAACCTCCTAGTAAAAATGAACTTATCGAAATTAACAACTTTTCATTGTATTGATCAAGTAGCCGCCCGACAAAAAGCATACAAAATAGCGGTCCTATATTTACAACACTTACTAACAATCCAATCTCCGTATTCGTAAGTGTATATTCTTCTTTCCAAAATAAAGCAAACGCTCCAACACCATACGTTATAAGTGTCGCTGTTGTTTGAGCAACCGTCGCAAAAATTAACATAACCCACTTATAAGTACTATTTATCCTTTCTTCCATTAACACAATAATCCCTCCATCCCCTTCCATTGTACGAAAGTTCTGATATCATATAAAATAAAGATTTATCATGTAATCCATCAAAAAAAATGATACCTTTTCTGGAGGGATGATACTTGGATATAAAAGATTTAACTGTATTTTACGAAGTTACGAAAGAAAAAAACATATCTCACGCAGCTAAAAATTTAAACTATGTACAGTCTGGCGTAACAATGCGTATGAAACAACTAGAAAACGAATTAGGTGTGCCTTTATTTTACCGAAACGGAAAAGGTGTAACTTTAACTTCTAACGGTGAGATTTTATTAACATACGCCAAACAAATTATCTACTTAATGGATCAATCTGTTAAAGCAGTTCAAAGTAATGGAATCGAACCAAGAGGCACTTTAAAAATTGGATGTACAGAATCTACAACCGCTGTAAGACTTCCATCTATATTAACGGCCTATTATGAGAAATACCCAAAAGTTGAATTGATTTTAGAATCAAATACGACGGAACAATTGATTAGGCTTGTACTAGAACGAAAACTGGACGGAGCGTTTATAGCTGGCTCTACTCAGCATACTGAGCTTCATACAAATATATTTCGTGAAGAAGAATTAGTTCTCATTAGCAAAAAGCCTTTATCTTCCTTTAAAGACATAGGAGACATGAATTTACTTGCATTTAGTCACGGGTGCTATTATAGAAATTTATTAGAAGATTGGCTTCAAGAAGAAGGAATTTCACCTAAGCGAGTATTTGAGTTTGGAACAATTGAAGCGATACTCGCATGTGTAAAATCAGGTATGGGCATAGCAATTATGATGAAGTCTATTTTAAATGGTCATCAACATGATGTATCATTCAACCCTTTACCAAATAGCTTCAAAAAAGTTCCTACTACTTTTATTACTAGAAAAGATATATATCACTCTGCTGCATTACAAAAATTTATGGAGATGACTCACAATGCGTGAAAAGAAAATACGTGGTATGAAACGAAAAACAAACACTATGATAAAGCGAATTGAGGAACATACAAAAACGTTCCCTTCTACTTTCTATAACGATGAATATTGGAATATGCTATTGCCAGTTTCGCAAGCTTTTATTGACTCTCGTAAAACACCTAGAAAAGTAAAACGGTTATGTATTCAAACCTTATTAAATCAAGCAAATCATTTAATAAATATAAAACCTAGCGATACACATACATATCGAGTTGTTGTTTTGATTTCTATAAATAATTTGTGGGATTCGCAAATCATTATATTTAAAAATGAGGACTACTTTCACAATTTCTTTAATAGAGATAGTGAATTTCAAAAATGGATTCTTCTTTCAAATGAAATTGATTTTTGGGAGACATGGGAAATGTCAGTTTGTCATTCCTTCAAAACGCTTCACTTTCAAGAAATTATTTATGATGCAGATGAATGCTATGAAAAAAAGATTCTGTTTATCGGAGAGTTAAATTAAAAAGGGTATACCTAAAACACTGGTATACCCTTTTCCACTTATTTTTCCTTCAATACACTATGTAATCGATCCGGATAATTTGTAAACATTCCTGTAACACCCCATTTGATTAACAGTCTCATATCTGATTTCTCATTAATTGTATAAGGGTGAATTAATAGTCCATTTTTCCTAGCCATTTTCATATATGACTCATCAATAATTAGTTCTCCATTATCATTACATAAGTTTGGTCCAATACCAGCTGCATACTTTTTAATTTCTTGAAAATCATCATTTGTTACACTTTTCGGTTCATGTGTAATGCCAGACCATTCAACAATTTCATTGTTTTCATTTGGATAATACCAAAGCAATTGAACTAACGGAATATTTTCATTCATACTATGAATCTTTTTCAAACTATCTTTACTAAATGATTGAATCATAACACGGCTAGAAGACATGTTTTGGCCTACTAAATTATATTTTTGTAACAACGCCAACAATTTTTCTTCCATTCCTGGATACACATCTGGTGATTTTGTTTCAATATAATACTTCATACTTCTTCCATACTTTTGGAAGATTTCTTCAAGAGTTGGAACCTTTTGCCCAACATACTCTTGCTTAGCCTTTTCTGGATACGCTTTATTAAACCATGATCCAGCATCTAAATTCTTTATTTCGCTTAACGTTTTATCGCGTACTTCGCCTGTTCCATTTGTAGTGCGATCAACTGCTGTATCATGCATTGCAATTAATTGGCCATCCTTTGTTAATTGAATATCTAACTCTAAATAATCCGCTTTCATTTTTTTCACTAAATCATAAGAAGCAAAAGTATGCTCAGGTGCATGTCCACTTGCTCCGCGATGTGCAATATTTAAAAACTTATTCGTATTCCATTCATGCTTTCCTTCTGCTTTCGCATGAACAGCTCCCCCAGCAAAGATACTTCCAGTCATAAAGAAAATAACTAAAACGCTAATAATCTTTCTCATTCTTCTAACCCTTCCTACGTTGCAAATTTCAACAAGCTAATGAGATTTACACGAAACAGAAGACACACTTTCATTATTTTTATAAACCTATATTAAAATTCCAATCTTACAAATGTTTTCTATATTATTAATATAGAAAACTAGTATTATCCTATTTAATTTCTATAGCCCTCCTTTTCACATGTAACTCCCTATTTTGTACGGTTCATTCAATAAAAAAGCCATAAATTATTTAGAATACACTCCTGTGTCCCTAAATAAATTTATGGCTTTTCTCAAATATCTCCGGCCTCTATTAACTTGTCGAATTTAATCATATCAAACCTATTGAAATTTGTGAATATTTTTTTCAGTACAGTGAAGCACATAAAACAATATTTCTGTAGTTACTTAAAAATCACATAATAAATTTCTCATTACCCCTTCCAATACTATATCTGGATTTACTACCGTTTTTTCCGAACGCCATCCGATAAAGCCATCTGGTCTAATTAATACAGCACCTCCATTCTCTATACCATATAATTTGCTAAAAATATCTTCTGAAGCAATAAAGTCTCCACTTAAGCCAACACGATACCCTTTTATATTTATTCCTAATTTAGCTGAAACAGTATGTGCTGCCTCAGCCCAAGAACTATTTTCTACTCCTGTAAGTAATACAAAACTGTTACCGAATAAGTCTAATGTAGAAACTTTCTTCCCTTCATACGTTCCCCATAAATGTGGCGCTCGCGTTCCAGGTCTTCCGTTCAACTCTATGCTATCCATTCTATGTGGAGTGACTGAATTATCTATAATCGCCTCTGAACAATACTGATATCCAACTGTAACAGCTAAACCATCCATATTATTCAAACTGCCTTCCTCTCTATTCGCAGCACGAAACAGTAAACTACTTGCATAAGCTGTCGTTAATTTTGCAACAGAGTGTCTCTCCTCATGATATGTTTCTAACAATTTTGGTTTTGCCTTCCCTTTTATAACAGCCGCTAATTTCCAAGCTAAGTTATGTGCATCTTGTATTCCTGTATTTGAACCAAACCCTCCTGTTGGCGGCATAATATGTGCTGAATCTCCAACTAAAAAGGTTCGATTTTCTTGAAATTTCACCGCTGTACTTTCGGCCGCTTCCCACGGTAAAACACTTAATATTTCTGATTCAACATTTGTACTTCCAATTGCTATTTGAATAATTTGTTTACAACGTTCTATAGTGAAGTCCTCTAGCCCCTCTCCTTTTAATGGATCGTAGGCTACATGATAAATCCATTTTTTTACGTTATCAACCGGGATAAGTGCACCAAGAACCTCCGGATGAAGTACCATCGAAAAACCGAATGCGTCTCCTTGTATAAACTCTCTTAAATCAGCTTCAAAATAAATATTCATATAATAGCCACCAATGGTTCCACGACCCTCAGTTTTAATCCCTAACTGCTCACGTATTTTACTTTTCGCTCCATCCGCTGCAATTACATAGTCACAATGTATGACACTTTCTTTGTCTGTTTCACGATTTCGAAGCTTTGCTTTTACCCCGTTTTCACTTTGTTCAAATGAAACTAATTCATGATAAAAAGATAGTTGCCCGCCTAGCGTTTTTGCTTCTTGTAACATCATTTCTTCTAAAATAATTTGATAACATGCAGTTTGTTTTGATGGACTAATCTTTTCTATTTTTTGAAGTAACTCTTCATCGTTTCTGTATTGCGTCGCTCTCATTTGTTCCAATTCTTCTTTATTCGCTTCAGCTATTGTATGAACCGCTATTCTTCCTCGGCAGTTCTCTAATGCTTTACCTGCCAATTTAATTCTTTGTTCCAAGCCTAATTCTCGAAATAACTCCATTGTACGTAAAGTAAGACCACCTGCTTTCGGATGAATGGCAGTAGACGGATGCCTTTCAATAAGTAAGTACTCAATGTTATGTTTTGCAAGAAATAACGCAGACGCTAACCCAGATAATCCCCCTCCAACAATTAAAACTGGTACATAATTCGATTTCATATATTTACCCTCCACATCATTGTTCTGAGCTCAGTGACATAAATATAATCAAAAAAAACATTAAAATATAGACTTATATTTCATTTTGAATTATCATATAGATAGATTACGCCCCAAAATTCCTTTTACCTTTTCATACATCTATAATCCACCTGAATTGTGTCTGTATGAAAGTGTAAAACAAAAGAATGTACTTTACGTTGAACCATGTTCTATCGTAAAAATCAAAAATAATACAAACATTATAAGCGGTCGTAACCTTATGGATTATACAAGGTTACGACCGCTTATTTTATTGTTACATCATTTTTTGTTTTTAAAACTTCATCTATTGTGTTATGTAATCCTTCCAATCCCTTTTCTATCTCCCTATAATTTTCAACAATAAAAAAATTCATTCGTCTCGATTTTCTTTCTCAATATTGCACCTCGTACAACAATCATGTAGCATTACCGTATCGAAGTAATGGTTCATCATCTTAAACCTTTCGACTAATTACCTGGAGGCAAAGTGATTGAAATGAATAAACAAGAACAATTAAATATTATAAAAAAAGATTTTATTGATTCTCAAAAAGTATTATTGGCAATTGGTGATGAAACACGTCAAGCTATTTTATTAGTGCTAATGGAAACGGAATGTCAAACAGGATTACGTGTAGGAGAAATCACGAAGCAAACACACCTTTCCCGTCCAGCAGTATCACATCACCTTAAGATTTTACGAGAAGCTGGCATTATTTTAATGAGAAAAGAAGGTACAAAGAATTTTTATTATATTGATATACGTACAAAATTAGGTTTATTAAAAAATCTTGTATTAGATATTGAGAAGCTATTGCAAAACTTTTATTAAAACTTGGAGGTATAAGAAATGAAAGCAATGATAATTGATAGATATGGAAAAGTCCCAATGCGTATGGCAGAGGTACCTACTCCTGAAATTAATGAGTATGAAGTGCTCGCAGAAATTCATGCAGCTAGTATTAACCCAATTGATTTTAAAATACGTGATGGAAAAGTTAAAATGTTACTGAAATATGAAATGCCTCTAATCCTTGGGAATGACTTTTCCGGTGTCATCACGAAGGTTGGATCAAAAGTGACTCGTTTTAAAGTCGGTGATGAAATATATGCTCGTCCAAGAAAAAATAAGATTGGTACTTTCGCGGAGTATATAGCCATTCATGAAGATGATATTGCTTTAAAACCAAAAAATCTAAGTTTTGAGGAAGCGGCTTCGATTCCACTCGTTGGCTTAACTTCCTATCAAGCTTTACATGACATCATGCAATTACAAAAAGGACAAAAGATTTTAATTCACGCTGGGTCCGGTGGTGTTGGTACTTTCGCTATTCAGTTAGCAAAAATAATGGGTGCTACTGTTACAACGACTGCTAGTGAAGCTGGTGCGAATTTAGTAACGTCTCTTGGCGCAGATGAAATTATTAATTACAAAACAGAAAAATTTGAAGATATACTAAAAAATTATGATGCGGTATTTGATACAATCGGCGGTGCAACACTTGAAAAATCATTCAATATTATAAAAAGCGGAGGAAACATTGTTTCCGTTTCAGGTATGCCGAATGCTCGCTTCGGTAAAGAATTTGGTTCAGGATTCTTTAAAACTCTCTTATTTTCATTAGCCAGCAAAAAACTTACTGCACTTGAAAAAAAGCATAATGCTCAATATTCATTTTTATTTATGAAGCCAAGCGGGGATCAATTACGTACTATTGCAAACTATATTGAAGCCGGAAAAATTAAACCGGTAATCGATCGAGTTTTCCCTTTTGAAGATGCGCAAAAAGCAATGGAATATTCAGAGTCTGGAAGAGCAAAAGGAAAAATAATTGTAAAAATTAAATAATAATAAAACCTCCATTTTCTTAAAATGGAGGTTTTAAATTTGCTGTTAAATAGACATAGTGCAATGAAGTCCTTACAATAGATTGCAAGGGGAAATATTATATTATACTTTTAGTTAACTTTACAAAGAATACATACGTACAAATACATAACTTAAAATACAAAAAGGAGGAGATACAATGACTAAAAATAATGAAACAGGTTGGAATTTAGATAATAGTTATACGACTTTACCACAATCATTTTATACAGAAATCCCCCCTACTCCCGTAAGTTCACCGGAGTTAGTTAAACTAAACCATTCATTAGCGATATCTCTTGGCTTGACCCCTGAAGAACTGAAAAAGGAAGCTGAAATTGCTATTTTCGCTGGTAATGCACTCCCAGAAGGAGCTCATCCATTAGCTCAAGCATATGCTGGCCATCAATTCGGACATTTTAATATGTTAGGCGACGGTCGTGCTCTTTTAATTGGCGAACAAATTACTCCTTCAGGTGAGCGTTTCGATATTCAACTGAAAGGTTCTGGCCCTACTCCCTATTCACGCCGAGGAGATGGTCGTGCTGCACTCGGTCCGATGCTACGTGAATATATCATTAGTGAAGCAATGTATGCACTTGATATTCCAACTACCCGCAGTTTAGCAGTTGTCACAACTGGTGAACCAACATATCGTGAAACAAAGTTACCTGGAGCAATTTTAACTAGAGTAGCTAGTAGCCATATACGTGTCGGTACATTTCAATATGCTGCAGCTCGTGGTTCTATCGAGGATCTTCAATCACTAGCTGACTATACGATAAAAAGACATTACCCAGAAATTGAATCTCATGAAAACCGATATACTGCATTACTACAAGAAGTCATTAAAAGACAAGCCAGTCTTATCGCAAAATGGCAACTTGTTGGATTTATTCACGGCGTAATGAACACTGACAATATAACGATCAGTGGCGAAACGATTGATTACGGCCCTTGTGCATTTATGGACAATTACGACCAAGGAACCGTATTTAGCTCTATTGACACACAAGGCCGTTATGCATATGGAAATCAACCATATATGGCCGCATGGGACCTCGCTCGACTAGCAGAATCTTTAATACCGATTCTGCACGAAGATGAAGAAGAAGCATTAAAAATCGCTCAAGATGAAATCTCGAAATTTAGCGTACAGTATGAAAAACAGTGGTTCCTTGGAATGAAAAAGAAATTAGGACTATTTAGCAACGAAGAACAAGATCAATCACTTATTGAGCAACTTTTAAAAATGATGGAGAAATATAAAGCGGATTACACAAATACATTCCGTTCGTTAACTCTTGATGCTATCGAAAATACAGCTCTATTTGAAAGTCCTGAATTTAAAGAATGGTACAAACTATGGCAATCTCGATTAGAAAGACAAGAACAATCGAAAGAAAACGCCTACGAGATGATGAAAAATAATAACCCATCAATCATCCCGAGGAACCACCGTGTAGAAGAAGCACTAGAAGCAGCTGTTACAAATGACGACTATAGCGTAATGGAGAAACTTCTTGAAGCTTTATCAAACCCTTATGCGTATTCTACAGATCAAGAAGAATACTGCGCTCCGCCTACACCGACGAATCGCCCTTATCGTACTTTTTGTGGGACTTGATTGTTTAATATGTAAAAAGGTGCGTTCATATAATTTGTGTGAACGCACCCTTTTTATATCCCCCCACTCAACTAAAACTTTAAAATGCACATCCCCCGATGCCATTTCTTTAATCCAAAACAAATTCTACACTATTCCAATAGACTTACTCGTAAGCTTGTTAAACAAATATTGAGAAATATAAAACAGCATTTCTAAATATTTTTATTTTTGATACTATATTTTATAAGAATATTCAAAAAGTGAGGGGATTTCATGAACGTTCAACTACAAGGTAATGAACAAATTACAAAATTATTTAATGACTGGTATAGAGCTATGTTACAGCATCAAACTACCCATGCAACAAAAATAAAAAAAGATATTGAAAATACCATCTCTAATTCAGAAGAAAATACAAACCTACAATTGTATTATTCACTTTTTAATTTCAGATACAAAATTTTAACAGATGGTTTAAATATTAATAAAGATGATTTTAATAAAATTGATTCTTTCCCACTTCCAGAGAATGGGCTATTTTCTTATTATTATCATTTTTTTAAGGCTATTCACAATACAATTATTGGAAACTACAATGCAGCAAAACACCTTTTCGAGAACGCTAAAAAGCTGCTAATACACGTATCTGACGAACTAGAGAATGCTGAATTTAACTACCGCTTAGCTGCCTATTATTATCAAACATATCAACCACTAGTAGCAATCCAATCTGCAAATGAAGCTAAAGCGATTTTTTCAAAACATATAAACTGTGAAATTAATGTTGCTTTGTGTGATAACATCTTTGGTTTATCTTGTATTGATTTAAAACAGTTTGAACAAGCTGAAATTAGACTTGATTCAGCATTAAATATTCTACAGAAGTATTCAGAGGAGACTTTATCATTAAGAGTACGACATAATTTAGCTTGGCTATATGCAAGTCAAAACCTTTCAGAGTTAGCAATGCGTCATATTTCAGAGGTTACAACTAAGCAACCAAATCACTTTAAAGCACTTTTTGTTGAAGCACGTGAATACTACAAGCTTGGAGAATATACCCAGGCTAAAGAACTTATAAAAAAAGGATTAAACATCTCAAATAAACTAGAAAACAAAGAGTTTCAATATCGTTTCATGATTTTAAGAGAACTAAATAATAAAACTTCTATAAATGATTTAGAAATGATAATTTTGGAAGGAATTTCTTACTTTAAAACAGAAAACCTTTGGGAATGTATACAAGAGTACACTGATGTTCTAGCAAATATGTTTTATGAAAAAGAAGACCATATAAAAGCTAGTCAATACTTTTACATGGCCAATCAAGCAAGAAAAAAACATGAAGAAAAGGGAGCTTTGATATAATGAAAAAGATTAAATTGAGCATCATTGGCTTAGCTGTTATTAGCATCACAACTCTTGGGTTAAGCTTCACCTCAGAAACACCGAAAACACAGTTAGGATATGTAGCATTAAACATTGGGGACACCCCTGCACCACAAAGACCTGACCTTGTTCAATCCGTTGACGTAAGTAAAGACTACAACTCAACAACAACTGAAAAAGCACTTTAAAAAATGAAAGACCTTCAATTAAGAAGGTCTTTTTAAATACGCTTATTTAGAATATTTCTCTTTGATGTAGGCTTTATTTTCTCATCAACTCCGCAATCCTCTTACTCTCCTCACTACCAACTTTCTCAAGTTTCTCCACAACTAAATTCCGTCTCTCTACAGAATGATTTTGACTTAACTTCGCTTTTCCTTCTATTTTATTTATCTTTATTTTGAATCCAACTATTCCCTTACTTAATCCTGCCATATAATTCGGATCTACATCGTTTAATGAGTACGTGCTCTTTGAATCTTCATATGTATGTACTAATTTTTGAAGAGAGTCAATTAATTCCTGTTCATCCTCAACAATTTCTAATTCACCATATACATGCACTGCAACGTAATTCCATGTTGGTACTGCATTGTTTGTTTCATACCATAACGGAGAGATGTAACTATGTGGTCCTTGAAATATAGCTAGTACTTGCTGAGTCCCAATATCTTTCCACTGTTCATTCGGCCGTGCGAAGTGACCATGTAAAGTAAGGGTCTCCCTATTTAATAACAACGGCAAGTGCGTTGCATATGGTTCTCCGTTATGTTGAGAAAATAATGTCGCAAAGCTATTTTGTTCCATTATTTCGTACTTCATCTCTTCATCTTGTATTACGAAATATTTTGGTATGTACATAAGCTCCCTCTTTTCCGCTCTTTTCTATTTTATTTCCTATTATATTTAGTAACCGCATCAATCAACAGGGCCAGTTTGTATTTGTTTTATAATGGCAGCTTTCTATTTCAAAACAATAGGCAGCATGTATTCCATGCTGCCTTAGTTTATTTTTTCTAATATATTTGTAATAAATACGGTCTTACCTTCAATATAACTAGATCGATTTTTCGACTCTCTTGCTAACTCTTCCTTCAAGTTTCCATACTCATTAGCGACTTTAGTATGTTCACGAAGGTAATCTCGAAATGCTATATGCCTTCTCAACTCTTCACTATTTTTATCACACACATATAAATGATGTTCCATCCAAACTGTATTTCCCTCGTTCCATGGAACGAACATATCCTTTCTTCCAAACGCCTCTCTTCCTTTAAAGCTCCACTCTAACTGATGATAGTACCCTATCTTCTCAAGTTTTTTTACTACCTCATGAAAAATTTCGTACTCTTCTATTACAACATCAATATCTAGTATTGGTTTTGATGCAAGCCCTTTAACAGATGTACTCCCAACATGTTCAATGGATAAAATGCTGTCTTCCATCACATCGTTAATGAGAGTTTGTAGCTTATTAAATTCACTTTCCCATTTGATGTTATATTCTTCGATAGTAATTCTCTGTTTCAACGTATCCCTCTCCTCAAAAGCAATTATAATCTTTGAATATGAGTATCCTTAAAATCCGTCTCATATTTCAATCCATATCCAAACATTCGATCCATTCCAATATGTGCTGTCCATATTAAGCCAATCACTATAACGGTATCTATCTTAAAATAGACACCTATTAGAACAATTAATATGGATATGATATATGTGTGACATACGTTATATATTTTCGCACCAACGTGATTATTGATCCCATACGCTAACATGGATAAATCCGGCGCTAAAAGGAATACAAAAAATATAATCCAACTAAACTCATATATTGAATACATATAAATCGTGGCTAAAAATACAACCATTCCTTCGAAATGTACAATACGTTTTTGCATTATTTATCATTCCTATTTTTCTATATTTATTAATACATTTTCATCGCTGAAAGTATTCTTTGCATTTTTTGACCAGATGGTTGCTAATATTGGCCCTGCAATGCTATGCCATACTGCCGCTAATACACTTGGAAGTACAGCAGCCGGTCCAAAATGCAAAATACTTTCCAGCTATATTACTTATCGCTTCTAGTACTTCCATCCACTCAGCCCCTATCTTTTAATTGAAACACCTTATTCGGATTCAAAATATTTTGCGGATCAAGAGCTTTCTTTATTTTCTCCATTACAAATAATGCTGCTCCATGCTCTTCTTCTTGATACTTTCGTTTTCCGATTCCAACGCCATGTTCTCCTGTACACGTTCCTCCTCGTTTAAGAGCATACTGAACGATACTTTCATTTATTTCATCTGCCTTCTTCACTTCCTCTTTATCATTTGTATCAATCATTAAGAGTACATGGAAATTCCCATCCCCAACATGACCGAGAATACCACCAATAAGGCCTACTTTATCTAATACCTCTTTCGCATGTTGAATTGCGCCAGCTAATTCCGAAATCGGCACACATACGTCTGTACTCATTAGCTTTTTACCAGGATAACTATGCACGTAAGAGTACGCTAAGTTATGTCTTGCATCCCACAGTTTATTTCTCGCTGCTGTTTCCATCTCAAACGCAATTTCTATACATTTATGATCAAGAACGATTTCTTTCGTAAATTCAATATCTTGCTTTAACCCTGCTTCATTGCCGTGAAACTCTAAAAACAGTGTCGGTTCTTCTCTGTAACTTGTTTCATTGTAATAATTTACTTGTTTCATAGATAATTCATCAACGAGTTCAATTCTCGCGATTGGAATACCTGCCTGTAATATGTTAATTACAGCTTCTACTGCATCATTTATAGTTGGAAACGATGCCCTCGCAGCCATAACATGTTCTGGTATACCGTATACTTTTAAAGTTAACTCCGTGAAACATCCAAGTGTTCCTTCTGATCCTACGAAAATACCATTTAAATGATAACCTGATGATGACTTCACCGCTAAATTCCCGGTATGTATTACTACTCCATCAGCAAGAACGACTTCTAAATCTCGAACTTGATCACGCATTACACCATACTTTACCGCTGTCGTTCCGCTCGCATTTGTAGCAGCCATTCCTCCTAACGTTGCATCAGCACCTGGGTCTACACTAAAAAATAATCCATACTTTTTCAATTCTTTATTAAGCTGAGAGCGCGTCACCCCTGGCTGTACTCTCACAAGAAAATCCTTTTCTCTTATTTCAAGTATTTTGTTCATAAGAGAAAAGTCCATTGTAATTCCTTTTTCGTAAGGAATTACATGTCCCTCTAAACTGGACCCTACTCCAAATGGAACGACAGCTGTTCCGTGCTGACTCGCTATTTTCATTATCGCGCTAACTTCTTCGGTCGTTTTTGGAAAAACAACTACATCAGGTAAACTACTAACGTGGTAAGATTCATCTTTACTATGTAACTCTCGTACTGTCATATTTATTACTACTCGATCTTCAGGAAGTATGCCTTTTAATTCATTTACTACATGTTCAATTGTTATTTCCATAATCAACTCTCCTTTTTAAATTTAAAACAAGTATACCATCTTTATACAAAATAATTAGAAAAATAAGATTATTAACCATGAACATACAAAAAAGAACCTGCAGCACACGCTACAAGTTCTTTTTTACTACATTTTAAACGATTTCTTTATTAACAACATAAACCAAATTAAAGTAACTGCCATCAACGAATGAGAAAACCCTACAATATAAGTTAACCCTTTAAAGTCAGCTCCATTTAACTGAAGAAGCCCTCTCGCTGCTAGCGAACCTAACATTAATGTTAATGCAATGTTATATAAAACAAACCACTTATTAAACCCTTGCACTTCATGAAACGCGAATACTTTTGCTAATCCTAAAGCAATTAAAAAGAAGAAAAAGCCAAGTACAAGTGTATGTGTATGCAAAAGATTTAACAAAGTAGATCCTAAAATCCCTTTATACTTACCATACTCCCTAGCGAAAATCCCTGATAATAAACCTATAATCAAATACGTAAACGATGCATTATATAATTTCTTCATTATATACCTCCTTGAGTAGAATGTGTAGTGTGTCATATTTAGTAATAATGATAGTTATATAGTAAAAACTCCTAGTCACCTAGGAGTCATTGTATAAGCATCTCACTCTTTACAATCAATTCTAATTATAAAATATCTCTCTATACAAAACAAACGAACTTTATGTGAACAAACAAAGCCCCATTAAAATATGTTGCACTTTTGTTTTACACAATCCATACTAATTGTTATAACTTTTTGAAGGTGGTGTAATCATTGATAGTTCTTGAAACCGAACGTCTTACCCTTCGTTGGTTTGATATAAAAGACGCTCCTTTTATTCTTGAGTTAGTAAACGATCCTGCATGGATTCAGTTTATCGGTGACAAAGGAGTTAGAAACTTAGAAGATGCAAAAAATTATATTGTAAACGGTCCCATCGATATGTATAACAAACTCGGATTTGGCCTTTACTTAGTAGAACGAAAAGAAGATCTCACTCCACTTGGTATGTGTGGCCTTATTAAAAGAGATTCATTAGAAGACGTTGATATCGGATTTGCCTTTTTAGAGACATTCCGTTCACAAGGATACGGCTACGAGTCAGCTTCTGCGATAATCGAATACGGTGTACAAAAGCTCAGCATGAAACGAATTGTAGCAATTACTTCTATAGATAACATCGCCTCAGGAAAGCTTTTAGAAAAAGTAGGATTACGATTTGAGAAAATCATTTCAGATTCAGAAGAAGATTTAAAATTATTTGGGTATAACGCATAGTAAAGAAGGTCGCCTTGAATGGCGACCTTCTTCTATCCATACAAGAAATCCTCCCTTTAAATTCACTACTTCCTTTATACCAGCTCTTTGCAAAATACTAGCTGCTATAGCGGAACCCCATCCGGTTCGAAATTGCAAAACTATTGGACAATTTTTCGGGATATAATCTAATTGTTCAAATAGATTGCCTAAAGTGATATATTGCATCATGAAGGTTTCCTTCCTCCTACTATGTTGTACTACGCACATCGATAACCTTAACACTTCCACTTTTTATATGCGGATATAATTCAGTCGATGTTTTTTCTTTGCAACTTTCAAATCTATTAAGTTTCTTTATTACTTTTTAGGGTGCAAAAGCAATAATATTGTCTAACCCAATAGATTCAAATTCTCTAATAACTGCCTCCACTTTAACCTTTTCCTCATCTAAAATTATTAAAGTTTCTGTTTTATAATCTAATAACCATCCACATCAAGTTGTGAAAGAATTTTTATAAGGTATGTTTATTGACTTCTCAATATGACCTGCAGCAAAACTCGATACATCTCTTATATCAACTATTTGGTGAACGCTGCTCAAAATTTCTTGAAATTCTTCTACTGTATTAATAGCAGTTCTCTTTCTTTTCTTGCGAATTTTGGGACCATACTTATTTAAATTCTTCATTTTTTGTATATAATGCGATAAAATTGTGAAATTTTATCGCATTATGCAAGACATTTAATATCAAATATATTACTTTTACTATGAACTAAATGTGTTTATAGGAAGTGTATAGATAAATAAAGTGCTAAATTGACTCTTATGCAGTAATTACTGTTTAATTTATCTAAAAATTGAAAAAATACGTGTAGATATATATCATTTAAAATACATATATAATTAATTTTAATTTTCCGACACGTTTTTCACATAGTTCTTAAACCAGTTTTTTGCGTGCATTATGAAAAAAATTGTACCGTGTCAATCTTAAAAAATTATATATCATAACTTTAAGAGAGGAAGGAAAACTATGAAGATGAAACGAAAAATCATGATGACAACGGCACTTGCAGCTACGTTAGCTACAGGTGCACTACCTACTACCTCGGTGTTTGCTGCAGAAAAGGAGGCTCCTATTCAACAAAAAGAGGCACAATTAAGTATTCAACCTTTTGCACAAAACAATTTGGAAACAGCCGTTCAAGCTGCCTTAAATGGTCCAGAAGTCAAAAAAATCAAAGTATTTGAACATGAATTTAATGTAAAGGAAATAGAAGTAGTAAATCTAGGTGCAGGAAAAAAATATGTTAAGGGGCAAATCTCTCATCATTTAAGTTTTCGTCCAGATGATCAATTTTATTATGAGTTTACAGTACAAGATGGAAAGGTACTAGATAAACCTGTATTTAATATTGATAGAGGTGGTTGGACACCATTTGCTGCTCCACTTTTATCAATTCTTGCTGCGTATAATGGAATTCCAGTTAATCCAAATGATTTAAATGCACTTGGTCAGCAGATTGGTAAAGTTATAGATGGAAGCTGGGAACATGCAGCCCAATCAATTGCAACTGTAGTTAGTCTAAGTTTTAATGAGTAGAATTTTTCAATTTTTATTAGCAGTGTAGAGATCCGCTTTTTGTAATCAGCCTTGTTATAAGAGATTCTAAAACAGCTATTAATAAATTTTTACCACTCAATCACATTATCTTGATTTGTTTACCACCTTATCATTCATTATATGTCACAAAATAGAAGTCTTTTTTAGGACTTCTGTTTTGTTTGTATTCAATACGATAAACAGTTGTTTTTTGGAGGCTATACTTCGAGTTTTCAAGAATCCGTTTGGCTATTAGGGACAATTTATAATAAAAAATTATTAAAGTCTCAAATAACTTACTCCTCCTATTGTTAATTATTTTTAAATACAAAAATTTATTATCTTAAGAATGAAAAACGATAAATATAGTAAAAAATCATCTAACAATTGTTTAAAGGTCAGGAGAGAAAAAATGAACAAAATAAAAATGAGAAATTTCTTTAAAATTAGCATCCTTACTTGTATTACACTAACAAGTTTAAGTACACCATCTACTATTTTAGCTGATAGTCATCCAGGTTACTCCTATGAATCCAATATAGGGTATCAAAATCCATCGTGGATGTCGAAAATAGAAGGTTCAACAAAAATAAGTGAAATATCTATTCCAGGGACTCACGGTACGATGGCTTTACATGGAGCGAGTTTTCTTGATGAAAATTTGACAAGAAATCAAACTATGGATTTATCCCAACAATTAAATTCCGGAATTCGATATGTAGATATGCGTGTTAAACGTGTAAAAGATTCTTTTGCAATGTATCATGGCGTTGTAAATCAAAAAGCTGTGTTTGAAGATGTATTAAAAGAGACCATTCAATTTTTAAAAGATCATCCAACAGAAACAATATTAATGCGCTTAAAAGAAGAAACTACTCCTGAAAGTGGATCTCTATCATTTGAGGAGATATTTTTAAAATATAAAAACGTTAATGCTTCATATTTTTGGGATCCTAATTCCGTACCAACTTCAGATAGAAATAACCCTACTTTAGGAGATACCCGCGGAAAAATTGTAATCTTACAAAACTTTACATCCGCTCAATTGTACGGGATTGATTACGAAGGTTTAAATATACAAGATAAATTTGAAATTGGAAGCGGACCAGACGAAATATATACAAAATGGATTGCGATAAAAAACCATCTACAAAATACAAATATTAATTTTAATAATGGAAAAATTTATCTCAACCATTTTAGTGGTACGGGAGGCGCAGCCGCATTTTTAAATAATGTATATCCTTGGTTTGTTGCAAGCGGAAAAGAGAGCAGGAATACTGACAGTAGTCCTAAATTGATTCAAACGAATTCCACTAATGCGTGGAGTGATTTCCCTCGTGATAGAAACGGACAAGTATACTATGGGGGGATGAATACACTTGGGACCGAACTCTTACAACAAGGCGCAATTAAACATTCTGGTATCATCGCGGCTGATTTTCCCGGTCCAGGTTTAATTGATAGTATCATTAAATTAAATGGTATACATTCAAATGAAAAAGAAATATTAATTTCACAAATATCATCTGAATCTAGTCCTTTATCAGGGCAACAAAATCGATCCAGCCAAAACTTTAAAATTGATAGTTTACCTGTAGGTACCAAAGAATTAAAATGGGTTATTGAGCCTTCAGAAAAAGATTACCCTTCTACTATCTTTTTCAATGTAATGATTGATGTTTCCCTAGGAATAGATTCTACCCGTTGGAAAAACATTTCACATGGATCTAGGACTGAAGCTTACACAAATACTAAATATTATATTGCAAGTCCAATAGGTGCCACTAACAAATTCACAGTGAAAATATACGCTATTACAAATTAGAAAAAAGAAACCCAATGGAATTCCATTGGGTTTCTTTTTTAATTTCATTTCGTAAACATTAGGATGGGGTTTAAATCATAAGATAATTCATATTTGGAACAGCCCTTAATTTTTAAAAGAAAACCCAAAAATGTTAACTACCTTTTCCCACCTGTCACTTATCCAAAACTGGCTTCCAAAGCGATAAGGCAAAAATCCAATTTGAGTCGCCATTTCCTTGATGATATTGAACTGCTTCATACACTTTTCCCTCATGTACTACTCTATCGCCTTTAGTATATGCTTTTCTTGCATCCCATTTTTCATATGTGGAATCCTCTGGCTTTGTTGTTACATTCAAAACATCACTTCTACTAGATTCATTTCCAGCTAAATCAACCGCCGTCACTACATATTTATACGATGTATTAGCCTTCAAATCTTTATCCATAAAGGATGTATTAGCCGCTGTCCCAATTTTATTCATAACCCCAGCGCTTTCTCTATATACAATATAATGGTCAACACCTACATTATCTTCAGACGGACTCCACATCAAATCAACAGTTGTCACTGTTGTACCCATACTATGTAATCCTTTTGGTTGAGTTGGAGCCTCTATATCTGGGATTGCATGTGTTGTCTTAACCTTTAGTTTTTCACTTTCCTTTGATATGTTTCCAGCAGAGTCTAATGCCTTTATTGTATAGGTATATTCCGTATCTGCTGTTAGTTTTTTATCAATAAAAGTTGTACCTGGTACCGTATCAATTACTTCGCCATTACGTAACACTTGATATTCTTTTACACCTATATTATCAGTAGAGGCCTTCCATGTTATTTCAACACTATTGGCAGAAACTTTAGAAACATTTAATTCAGTTGGTTGACTTGGAGCTACTGTATCGGGAGTTTCATTATTTACTAGATTTACATCAATTACATTATAAAACGCATTTGACGTATCTGCTACATCCCATACAGCTAAAATAACATGATAACCATTGCGATCAGTTGGTACATTAATTGTATGTGTTAAATTATTTGATGCGGCAGAACCATCATGTTTCACAGTTCCAATTGGTTCTAATTCAGCACGTGTTAATGGTTTATTAGGATCCCATCCCTTTTTTGTAATGTAATAATGCCATTTACTTGTAGGATGTGCAGCTGTATATTTCCATGTAAAGGTATTTGCTCCACCCTTAATCGTGTTTTTAAACCAGCGATTTGATGTTTGTTGGTCAAGAATTCCTCCAAACAGTCCTCCTGCCGAAGCGATTTTTCCATCAATCGGTCCCCCATCTGGGAATCCTTTAGGTGCTTCTAGGCTTTGAGGTTCGTACATTATATTTCCACAATTTAAATTCAATGCTCCATAATTCTGACTACATAAAGCAGCACGGCTACTTGGCTTTTCAACAAATCCATGTGCATAAGCACTTTGAGGAATCATAGTAATAGCCGTTACCCCTGCAGCCAGAACACAAGCACCAATTCCTTTTTTACTTTTTCTTAATATTTCCAATTTAGATGTTAATTTCAAATTCATTCTTGTCCCCCCAATATATTGTTCTCGCTAATATAATAGCAATATAGGGATAAACGAACAAATCACCAATTAATATATTAATATCTCTCATAAATTGGTACATTTATTATTATTTTTAATCTCCTATAAAAATAAAGTAAATACAATTACGCTATTTTGTAACATTATGTATTTAAAGAAGAATAAAAACTCCGTTTAATTTCACAAAAAATTCAAATATTAAAACGGATAATTAAATCATGTAGGAAAAATAAATTTTTTATATTACAAGAAAGCAAAAAAAGTCTGGAAGAAACCGATTATATCCGTTTCTTCCAGACTTCCGCTACTTTTATACCATCACAAATCCTTTAACCTTAAACATATATACTTGAGGTTAAAACACATATAATACCCTTACTAATTCAAACTAACGCTTAATTACTTATAAAATAACTTAAGGTATCTAGCTTAACTGTATTTTCTTTATTAATAGCTATTTTCTATCCTGTATTTCCTTACTTTAAATAGATTATCAAGAAATTGTTAATGTTTAAGAAAAGAGAAAATATTTAAAAATCCAATTTTAACTATCCCATTCTAATAATTTATTGTGTTATTTTTATCTAATAAAGCACAGAAACAAAGGATGAACTTCAGTGTGCTTGAGAAAAGGTTCTTAGGGTGAAACGTTTAAAGGGTATTTTAGTACTGAGTTTTTATTAAATGTTCCTGTACCTAATATTTAAATTAACGTATGTCAAAATATTTTACAATACGAGTGTTAAACGTTACATATTTCTATATAAAATGATACATTTCATCAGCACGCCTCCCTAATATTTATGCTAAATATAGAAAATTCAGCTCGTTAGGATTTAATTTTAGAATTCTCATAAAAGCATATGATAGATTAGGCACGTAATTGTCACAAATTAATAGTCTATCTACTTTTTAATTACCTATGAAAACTTTATTACCGCTTTATTATTTACTCCTAAACCAAAGCACATCTATACCTACAATTTCTTAAAACTCTTTTAGATAATCTTTCAAAAGATTTGATAGTTTTATATTTTTTTATTGTAAATTTTTGCATTTGATGTTAGGATTATGCCTATTAAAATTGAATCGTAACGATTCTTCTTTATAATTTCCATATTTTAATTGTTAAATAAAAATATAGATTCTGATATATATATTCAAAATCAGACCTACAATATCTTTATTTTACAATGATTTCATGGCATACCTTTAGAATGGAAAGATATATGCAACAACGTGTTAAGGGGTTACAGGAGGAACAAAAATGAGAGACTTTTTTGATGATAAGTACAAAAATATTGAATTAAAAAGGAGGTTAATCAATTTAATAAGTGAAATTAGCGAATTCAAAGGAAAATTAGCTGCTTATCAGGAACAAAACCCTGACATATTTAATAGTTTAGAAAAAACTATACCACTACATTACATAAAAAATTTCACAACTATTTATGAGGATATAAAAGTTCCTAATAAAAGATTAAAAGAACTTATTTTAGATGATATAGTACCTCAAAATATTTCTGAAGATGCTATTTTCTGCTATTATCAAACGCTTTCTTTTGTACATAAAAACTCCTGTACTTTATTAATTAATCCAGCAACTATACAGGAATTACATTTTCAACTAATACATTATATTACCTCTGACAGTGCCAAATGGCGTGAAAAACCTTTTATTATTCCAGGAGTTCCAGAACATGGAATGCACTTGAATAGTTACCGCATTCTTCCGCATGAACTTATCCCACGGTTTATGGAGCAATTATGTGATCAATACAACTCATTAAATACTAGTAAGGGGCTTCATTCACTTTTATTAATAGCTCGTTTTATATTAAATTTTTATTGCATAGTCCCTTTCAATCAAGGTAATAACAGGTTGGCATTTATGTTAATGCAATTGCTGTTAATTAAGAGTGGACATACATTTGTAAAATATGTATGTTTGGATAAATATATTAAGAAACATGAATCTGATTATTACAATTCGATTTATAAATCTTCGGTGAATTGGTACTGCGAGGAACATAATAATAGCTTTTGGTTAAAAACGTTTTTAACAATTATATTAGAGGCTTACAAAGATCTTCATAACACAGTTCTAGATTCTATATGTAAACATACTAAAGTTGAGAGAATTCAGGATTTTATACTTAAACAAAAACAACCCTTTACTAAGGAAAGTATTCGTAACACTTATCCAGACATTGCAGAGAGTACAATCAGTAAGGCTTTAAATTCCTTGCAACTATTTGGCCATATTAAGCTAGTTACAAAAGGAAGAAACGCAAAGTGGATTAAAATTTGACCATACTTTCAAGATACCTGAGGTTCACAAATTCAATAATAACTTTATCATTGAATTTCATTTTAATTTTAAGCTATTATTACTTTTTTAGTTATTTCTAATTCCAACAAAACAGTTTATAGGAAAAGGTCCGCTTCCCTCCGCCTTTTCCTATAATAAAATTAAATATAAACATAGAATAATTGTCGAAAAAGTCGCATTTTAATATTTTCTCTTTATTTTCTGGTTGTAAGCGTTTCACTTTCCCTTAGAAACATATAAACGTACGGTAATATAAAGAAAATAAGGCCAAAGAAATATTTGATACCTACCAAAATAATGAATAGGAATTTTGTTGCGCTGTTTTTTTCTGATAATTAAGAAAATTCATTTTGTCCCTAAACAAAATTTGTTGGTGCGCAAAATTCAAATACACTAGAACACCCAAATAAATGAAATATCCTTTTTCATTAAGTATCAAGGTATGAAAAAAGAATTCTTCCTACAAAATTTAGCTGATTAACATAAAGACATCTAAATTACTACCTTTATCGCCATCTATTGTTGACAACATATTTACCAAATAAAAAGAACCTATCAAGGGTTCTTTTTATTATAATCATTCAAATTTCAATTCTATCTTGATACTTAGATTCCCCCACAAATCACCTCTACTTTTTTGCTCTCAATTATTAATTTCCGTTCCCAATTTGTTTGAATTTGTGAATAAAATTCCATCTTATAAAAATAATAAATACAACTAATCGTTATATATTAAAGAGGTGTCAATTTTGTCCTTAAATGAAGAGCCCTTAGAAACTAAGACATATAAAACCATTGAAAAGATCGAAACAAATAACCTAAAACAACTTAAAAATACACTAGATAATATCTTTGATATTAGTGCAGATTTGATTGAACATCCTTTACAATTAAAAACAAACACGAATATTTTGCTTTATTATTTTGAAGGCCTTACAGATGGTGTTGCATTAAAAGACAATGTTGTTACACCATTATTACAAGAAGTAAATGAAGACAGTCAAATTTTTAATTCTAATATTATTGCTACTCATACAAAAATCGTATATACATGGAATGAAATTAAAGAAGGATTACTTGAGGGTCAATGTGTACTATTTATGGAAGCAGAAAATCGGTCACTTCTAATAAATACAAAAGGTTGGGCAGAGAGAGCCATTCAAGAACCAATTTCAGAAGTTACTATTAAAGGCTCACATGATGGTTTTATTGAGAATGTCACAAAAAATATAGGCCTAATTCGTCGATATATTCCTTCTACAGAGTTAAAAATCAAAAAGCTGACGATTGGAGAACGAGCTACTTCTTTAGTCTATTTAATTTACTTAGGTGATGTAGCAAACGCAGATGTAGTCCAAGAAATAGAAACTAGAATCTGCAAAATCAAAACAGATGCGGTATTAAGTATTGGAGAGCTATCTAATTATACAAAAGATCAAAATTGGACTCCTTTTCCACAGGCTTATTTAAGCGAACGTCCAGACGCCATTTCAAATCATATACTTGATGGGAAAGTAGCAGTGTTAATGGATAGATCCCCTGCTGCTATGGTTGTTCCTATGAATTTGATTGGATTTTTTCAAACCCCAGATGACTATAATATTCATTGGCTCATTGCATCTTTTTTTCGCTTATTAAGATTTGCAGGATTTATTATAGCTATTTTTTTACCAGCATTTTATATAGCTATAGTCTCTTTTCACTTTGAAATCATTCCTATAGATTTATACACTTCTATTGCAACGTCAAGAGTCAAAGTCCCTTTCTCTCCCTTATTGGAAGCTTTTATAATGGAAATCACACTAGAAATGCTACGTGAAGCTGGTATTCGCTTACCACAACCAATTGGACAAACCATTGGAATAGTTGGAGGGATTGTAATTGGACAGGCGGCTGTTCAAGCTGGTCTTGTTAGTAACGTTATGGTTATTATCGTATCTATTACAGCCATTGCTTCATTTATTGTTTCTAATTATGATTTATCAAGTTCTATACGCCTTATTCGTTTTCCAATGATGTTATTGGCTTACTTTTATGGCATTGTAGGTATTGTTAGTGGATTAATGCTCTTATTTGCTCATTTTGTTTCACTAACTTCATATGGTTCACCATATGGATTGCCAATCGCCCCATTTCGTCTCCAAGAGTTAAAAGATTCTTTTGTAAGATTTCCTATTTCTATGCTTACCAGCCGTTCGAGTACAGGGCAGCCGAAACAAAGAAAGAAAAAAGAAGGTAGTTAACATGGGGAATCTTAAATTCAAAAATATAACTTTATTCGAATTTATTATTTTCATCCATTCGCTGCAACTTGCATCTGGTATGTTAATTATGCCAAGCCCACTTGCTACTACTGCTGGCACAGATGGCTGGATTTCAATCATTCTTGGATGGATGGTTACTTCTATAATCGGTGTATTTATTATATTAATGTTACAAAAAAATCCCAACAAAAATTTCTCACAAATCTTAAAAACATACTTTGGTAAATGGCTAGGGACGATTCTTTTTCTTTTATATGCCTGTTATCTATTTTTTGCTGGCTTTAATACTTTACTAAAGGTAACTGATATTGTAAAAGTTTGGATATTTCCTTCCACTCCTGCTTATCAAATCACCATATTATTACTATTACCTTTTATTATTTTAGCTCTGAGTGGGTTAAGGGCTCTTACTAGTTATTCTATGCTTGTCTTCTTCTTCACTACTTGGATGCCACTATTTCTTCTTTTTTCACTAAAGACTAACTACAACCCTTTACACCTACTACCTATTTTTAAAGATGGATTATACCCTATTATTAAGGCAACAAAAGAAACCATTACACCTTATGCTGGCTTAGAAATTGCATATTATATATACCCGTTCTTACAAAAAAAACACAAAGCCATAAAAGGACTACTAATAGCGAATACTGGAACTATGTTCTTCTATCTATATGTGACTATTCTTTCTTATATATACTTTAGTCCAGAGGGGATAAAAGACGTAATCTGGCCAGTATTTCATCTGTTAAAAGGGGTTCGTTTTTCTTTCATAGAACGATTAGAAATTATATATATCGCTTACTATTTAATTGTATTTTCCACTACGATATATCCGTATTTATTTTTCAGTTTTGAATCTGTGACCATTTCATTTCAAAAAAACATCCGCAATTGGTCGCTACTTGCTTTTATGCTATTTATAGTTGGTCTATTTATTTTCCTAAATCCCGATGTGGATCAATATTTGTTTATATATTCTCTTATGGATATCTTAAATGTCATTTTCTTTATTCTATTACCAATGTTATTTTTCGCTTACAGTATTCTTTTCACTTGGATTACTAGGAGGAAACAACTTTGATTCGAAAATGGATATGGATTGTAATTTGTTGTGTATATATAATTGGTTGTAGTCAGAGAATTCCTCTTGAGAAGGTTTCATTAATCCTGTTAATTGGCTTGGATAGAACCCCTAATGGAGACATAAAAGTTGGAACAAGCATACCACTCTTTCATCATAAACAACCAAAAAGTACTATAGAACATTGGACACAAGCATCAACTGTATATACTGGATTCAGTAAGATAGATACGAAGTTAACGGGCTTTATGACAGCTTCCAAAGCTGAAATCATTTTAATTGGGAAAAAATTAGCGCAAGAAGCAAATTGGTTGCAGGAGCTTGATTCTTCTTACCGTGATCCTTACGCTACCATTAATGCTAAAGTAGTACTTGTAGATGGACCTGCAGAAGAAATTTTTAAAATTCATAAACCTAGTAAACCATCACTTTCATCTTATATAAATGGTGTAATCGAATCGTCAATTCAAAATAACCAATCCGTCTCTTCTACAATTCAACAATTAATGAGAGAACAAAATGAAGAAGGAATGACGCAAACTGTTCCAATTATCAAAAAAACAAAGAATGAAATCGACACAGTAGGAATTGCATTTTTAAATCGAAAAGGGAAATATTTAACTCATATCCCTAAAAAAGATGTTAAATTTTTCAATCTTATAAATAAGCAAAAAAGTAGCGGGCGAATGATACTACACCTTGCGCTTCCTCCTAAAAAGTCCAACAAAAAAATAAACACTTCTATCTTCGTACAGAACGCAACTAGGAAGGTAGGTGTTAATTTTCAAAACGGAAAATTTGTATTTAATCTCGATATATATGCTAATGTAGCTTTAATAGAAAAAACCAATGCGAATTCAATTAAGGGGCACTATGATAATAAAAAAAATATAAATAATTTAAAAAGTGCTATTCAAAATGAAATTAATAATAATTTACAAAATATGTTGAATGAAATACAGCAGAATAAAATTGATCCAATCGGATTATCCCTATATGCTAGAGCTTTTCAATACAAAGAGTGGAAAAAAGTAAAAGGAGATTGGTTGCAAGCCTTAGCAGCGGCTAAAATAAATGTAAAGACACACGTCAAAATAAAGGATACTGGGACCATTAGAAATTAAAAATAGACTAGTCTATTTTTCTGCTTAAAAGTCTTTCTAAGTGTTTTTTCTCTCTTCAATATTTATCATGTAAAAGGTGCTAACTCGAAAAAACTCTTTCCGTTCTTTTAAAAGGCAATAATTTAACTAAGCTAATCAAGTACCAGTTTCTAAGTTAAAGAGCTGAAGAAATTATAACTCTGGTGCAGTAGATATGCCAGATGCCATTCCAATTGCAATTCCATGACATAACGTTAAAGCCAAAATTCCTAAGTTAAGGAATTTCGGCTTTTTGAGTTCACAAGAATATCTTATTTTTAGTTCTATGTACTTAGCTACAATAAATACATATCAACATTGGAAAAATAAAAAGCAAAGCCTTTTGGGTCCACCAAACCAAAATTCATCTCTCACCTATCGTCGTGCTACGTCCTTCACACGCTTGAGGAAGGAGAATTCTTTCGAGAAATACGTTAAATTATAAGTACATTCGACAACAATCGATTATTTTCTGAATCTTCTTGAAAAAGTTGTAAAATCACACCATTTTCGCTTCTATTTTGCTATGATAGTTACAATTAAATTGGATTAGGATATTTCTATAAGATGGGGGCGTATATTATGAGTGTCTCAGTAAACGGAAATGAGCAGTTAACCTCTCTATTGAACGACTGGTATCGATCTATGCTATCTCAACAAGTTATAAAAGCTACTAATCTAAAAAAGAAAATTGATGAAAAAATTAATAAGTTAAGTATTGAACCGAATCAAGAGCATCAAGATCAAAATTTATTACTCTATTACTCACTACTTGAATTTCGTTACACTGTCTTAACAGATAGCCTTGGTATTCAACAAAATAGCTTTGATGCTATTAGCGACTATGATATGCCTGCAGACCATTTCCTACGCTTCTATTATCACTTTTTTAAATCCATTCATTCCACTTTTATATCAAATTATACTGAGGCAGAGGAACATTATAAACTAGCTGAAAAGATATTAGTAGACATACCAGATGAAATTGAACACGCTGAATTCTACTATAGAATTGCTACTTTTTATCACCATACCCATAACATGCTCGCTTCTATCGAATACGCAAGTAAATCAAGGGCAATCTTTTCAAAGTATGAAGGTTATGAAGTAAAAACAGCTTTTTGTAATAGTTTGTTAGGTGGTTGCTGCATCTATTTAAAACAGTACGAACAAGCTGAAGAGTATCTCCAATATGCAATTGATTTGCTACAAAAAAATAAGGAAGAAGATTCCTTGTTATACGTAAAAAGTACTATGGGATGGCTGTATTCTGATCAAAGTATGTCTACTTTAGCTATTCGTCACCTTTCTGAAGTAACAGAGAAAATCCCTACACACTTCAAGGCTATCTTCCTACAAGCTAAGGAACATTATAAATTAGGAGAACAATCGACGGCTAGCAAACTCATTGTTAAGGGATTAAAAATCTGTAGAGAAATCCATAATGAAGAATATATGCACCACTTCTTTATTTTAAAAAGATTAAACGAAAACATTCCATTGGAAGAATTAGAAAAAATCATTCAAGAAGGAATCTTATACTTTGAGAAAGAAGAGTTATGGGAATATGTTGTCGAATACGCTGAATTATTTGCCACAAAATGTAGACAATTAGAGAACCATAAAAAGGTGAGTGACTATTTCCATATTTGTTATCAAGCAAGACGAAAATTAATTGAAAAAGGAGTCTTAAAATGATGAAAAAAATTAGCTTATTATTATCTGGTATTGCTTTCATTGGAGTGTTAACGGTGGGAATTTCTCAGTTTTCTAAAACAGATCAACTTGCTACTCACGGACATTATCCTTCTCCTTCATATAATGTTGGGGATTATGGTGGTGCACCACAACAAATTTAATGTAAATGTATTTAAAAAACCCTCCAAATGGAGGGTTTTTAAATGGCTTATCTGCCTGTTCAATACGTGTAGAGAGTTCATATTATACTTATTTACTATGTTATGAGATTTTTTATTTCCACTCTGTAACAAGATTCTAGCATCCTCTCCTAGAATCTCAACTTAAATCTTAAATCCACCAATTAACTCTTGAAGTTCTTCCGCCATCTGTGCTAATTGTATTGCTGAAGAATTTATCTCTTCCATAGAAGCATGTTGTTCCTCAGATGAACCAGCTATTGTTTGCATACTTGAAGAATTCTCTTTTACAGCCATAGCTATTTGATCAATCGATGTATCGACTTTCATTGCATCAGTAGTCATTTTATTAGATAGTTCCACCATACCGTGCACTTTTGACACAATATCATTTGCAGATTTTGAAATCTCATAAAAACTTTGTTTTGTATCGTTCGCAACCTTAATTCCCGACTGTACTTCTACTCCCACTTCATTCATAGCTTTTACAGTCTCATATACGTCTGCTTGTATTTCCTTAATTAAACTTCCAATTTCCATCGAAGATTCGGATGATTGCTCTGCTAGCTTCCTAACTTCATCAGCAACAATTGCAAACCCTCGTCCCTGTTCTCCTGCTCTAGCTGCTTCAATTGCTGCATTCAAAGCTAATAAATTTGTTTGTTCCGCAATATTTTGAATCGCTTCTAATATACTTCCAATTTGTTGTGATTTTTTATCTAATAATTTTATTACATGATCGGATTGAGAAACCGAGTGATGGATAGACTGCATTTGTGTTACAGTTTGTTCTACTAATTGTTCACCTTCATTGGCTTTTTGTTTTGTGTATATAGATGAAGTCGATACTTCAGAAGCATTCTCAGCTACATATTGAATATTTCGTGTTACCTCACCAATTAATTCAGCTCCAGACTCAACTTCATTATTTTGAACCTCTGCACTGTTCGAGATTTCTTCCATCTCTTTTGTAATTTGTTCTGTCGCAACACTTGCTTGCTCTACACTAGCAGTTAATTCCTCAGAAGACGCAGCTACATGTCCTGCAGATGTGTTAATTTGAGAAATAATAGTACGTAACGACTCTGCCATTGTATTGAAACTACCACCTAATTGACCAAGTTCATCATTTGAACGAATATCTATTTTCTCGGTTAAATCTCCCTGACTAATTCTTTGGGCCGAGATAACTAATTGTCTTAGTGGAGTAATAATGGATCTAAGTATAAATAAAATTACAATTCCACCTAACAATAATGAAGCCCCTATTATAGTGAACGTTTTATAAAAAATAGGATTGGTAGCTTCTTCAATTTCTTTCATAGGCATTACGCCTGCTATTTTCCAACCTGTTTTTTTGTTTGTCTTAAAGCTTATGTTTCGATCTTCGCCATTGAGGCTATAAGTAATTACTCCATCTTCTGTCTTGTACAATTCATCCGCTAAAGTTTTCTCTAATTTCTCTCCAGGCTTTAGTGATGGATGAACAACTATAGTTTTATCTTGACTAACTATAGATACAAATCCTTGCTTTCCAATTTTTATCATTTTGGATGTTTTTACGATATCTGTAATATTCAAATCTAAGCCAATGACACCACTTTTATCTGCATTTTGCTTTGCAATTGCAATTACCATATTTCCTGTAGCCTTTGATTTATATGGAGATGAAACAATAATCTCTCCATTTGCTTTTACTGCATCCTTATACCAACTACTTTCTAATGGATTAAACCCTTCTGGTATCTTGCCAACAGGTGCATGAATAAATTGATTGTTACTAGATGCCGTATAAATCGTTTCTATCTCTGGATGTAACTGTATATATTGATCAAATTTACTCTGTACATTTTGCGATTGTTCAGGATTATAATCACCTTGTGTAAGTACTTTTGCAAAATGAGTGACATCTGTATGCTTATTTTCTAATTCATCATCAACAATCTTATCTAAAATACTTATATTATCTTTTGCTGATTGTAGAATTGTTTCATTAAGATCTGTTTTTGCTTTATTATAAGATGATACTCCTACGATAAGACTTGGTATAATTAATATTGCTATAAATGCCATAGACAACTTCGTTTTAAGCTTTATTTGTCCCAATCTTTCTTTTATATTAAACACTAGATACTTCTCCCTTTCACTTTTACTACTGATATAGTTTATTTAAATTTTTCTCCTTTATTTTTTCTACATATATTTACAGTACCATTCGAAATGAAACCCCTATTAAATCCTATCATCTCAACTTCCTTATTTAACGATTTAAATTTCACAGGCAGCGTTTTATCTATCCTCCTTTCGAATATGTTATCTTTCCATATTCAGCAATTCTAAAACTACGAATTGTTCCCAATAAAATGGATGAAACATAACCTTCATTTAACAGATATTATTTGACCTTGATTGGATAAAAATTTTAATTTAGCGCTATTCAAATCGGATGAAGTCTTTACCATAATAAATTCTCTAAAAAATAACTACATAAATTTATTCTTTGTATGATTATGTTTAACAGCCTTTGAACCATTCTAAATGCATCAAACTATTCATGAATCATTTACTACGGCCGATTTTGTTGTAAGAGATAACTAAACCATAAATTCTATATAAAAGAATAAAATAAATTGGAGAAATTCATTGTAACACGTATACATAAGTAATAGATATAAAATCCGATAATATATTATTACCTTATAATAAATAAATAATTCAGTATAAACTGTATTTTAGTTCTATAGAAGAACCTTTCCCTATATGCAATATTACATATAATCTACCTTATGTAGTTTGTTATACTATGCATGTGGATTTTTCATCCAAAAATCCACCCAAACGCATATTTATGTATATGCCATCCTAATTGATGAAAGTGAGAAGAATGTTTATCATTTTTCTCACTTTTTTATTTAGGCTCTGTTAATATTGTATTAAATAAGGGAAGACACCTTAGAGTTGGTGCTTCCCTTATTTGTTGATTATTCAAATCTAAAATAGGTATTTTCTAAACCTATTCTTTGCTTTAATGTTCTGCCCAAAGCATAATTATTTGGTAATTCTTTTTCAATGACACAAATAATATAACCTGCTTTTCCTGTTGTTAAATTAGTTAGTTGTAAGTATTTAGTGTTGTCGTAGATATAAGAAATAATATATTCATAGAAATTATTTTCTTTATCTTCTCTATTCATACCAACATTGTACAACCTAACTCTTGCTCCTACCCAAATTTCCTCATCATCATCAACATTACTTAAAGGCATCCATTTCGAGTTATCCAATATTTCACCCTTTTCTTTAATTCATTCCTACACCCTATTCAAGATATGCTAAATTATCCTTGTCTGATGAATATCTATTTATCTTTTCATATAGAGCAAACAAAATTTCTACTCATAATTTTTTCTTTATTAGACAAACTATGTCTAAGCCGTTTGAACTAGCAGCTTCAATCTTCTGGTAATGGGATAGCACAATTTATTGAATTGACTAACTCATTCAACCCACTGGCACCGGCAGGCAACAAAATAGTTGTCTGCCATTTTCATGTATACTTTTTCTAATTTCATTTCGAACCAAGTGTGTGCTGTACTGATTTCAAAAGGACAGAATTTCATTTTTTAAAATGTAAAAAAGATAAGGTCCTGTCTACTTTTGGTATAGGACTTTTTCTTTTCACACATACTATTTTTGAACCTGTTTCCAATACGTGTCCTAATGGTGTCTTGAGTTCCTCCTAAAAAGGGCTGCAGATACTACTGCATGCCCTTTTATTTACGTTGCTTCTCTATATTGAATAAAATAATTAAAAACTAAAAATGTAATGTTACATATTTTTTCTGTTCAGATTATGTTAGGATTTACTTCGTAGTCGAATTATGGTTTCGTATCTAATTCAGCAATATGTGAACTGTTTACCTAAAGAAAAAACACCCAAAAGGTGTCTTTTCTTCTTTTAATCTAAAAAACATTTTTTCTTTTCAGTAAGATCCAATTATCCCTCTAACCTAAACCTCATAATTAAAGGCAATTTAATCATGGTACTCAAGAGTTTTCATCCATTTCAATATACCTATAGCTTAATTTAAAATCACATTTCCAGCACTATATTTGCTTTCCTACAGATTTTCTGTCTTGTTCTTAATTCTGTCAAAATCCTCATGTAGCTATACAAAGAATATATGCTATTATGATTTTAAGAAACTATGCGTTCCCTTAACCCTGTATCCGGCCCTGTATTTATTACAGGGTCTTTGTTTATTTTATTTAATACACATCCAATTTCAGTTAAAATTGTTTAAATGCTAATTAATTTTTGAAATGATATAACTATAAGCTCTTTTAGCAAATAAAATATAATATTAGACATATTTAACCAACTTGGGGCTATTATTAATTTTCTAAATATGCACTTCATTAACACCACACAAATAGTGTTAACTATCTTAATTGAATATTAGTAATAGTAAGTATAAATATTATCAATTTATTATATATTACATTTATGTAAAAATAGACGTATGTTAATCTTATTCAAAATCTTTCCCCTAATAAAGATTTGAAGTAGCATTTCATGATTCTCCTTACTGTTAATATGCCCTGAAAAAGAACCCTATAGGGTTCTTTTTCTTTTCATTATAACCTCAGTAAGTCCTTATTTAACATGCAAAAAGGACTGCTAATTACTTGCAGCCCTTTTACACGTTAATATACGCTTGTATTAAATACTTAACACTTTATTGTATTAAGCGTTTATACAAACTAAACATGCCATTATCATTTAAATATATAACACTTCAAAGTTTAGAAGTATACAATAACAAATCTTTCCCAGCTTCCAGCTACATAACTAGTAGCTGTTAATTCTCTACCACCATTTGCTGATATATATCTACCATTACTTAGTGCTTGTAATACATATATCCTATTGTCTCCACCATTATATAAGATAAACTTTTCCCATGCCCCAATTGATGTACGATCTGCTACTACTCTACCATTCGGCTCAAACGAAACATACTTCCCATTACTTTTAGCTTTTAAAGCGTACGTATATAATTCCCCCGTCGGAATTAATTCAAATTTCTCCCATTTATTAACTACATTACGATTTGCTGTTACATTTCCCAAAGGCTCAGCAGAAACATATTGTAAATTTGCTGCCTGTATAGCAACTGTCCAACTTCCATTAAATAAATTCACGCCTTTTAGTGAACCTGCTTTTGATAGATTGGCTGCCGATACATCATTCGATGGTGTAATCATCAATATCATTAAAACCATCGGCAACATCATTAAAACTAACTTTTTTGAGATTATATTACCACTTGCACATGTTATGAACCTCTTCATTCCCATTCCTCCCTTAATATACATAGAACTCATATACATCATATCAAATTTGTAAAATATTGTAATAAAAGAGAGGGTTTATCAATAAATACCTTACTATTCTGTTTCTTTTTTCTCAAATCTATAACACTTAAACATGTATCAATTCTCAAGCACATTTTTAAAATTCTTTCCCCCTGATAAACAAATGTAGCAGTTGATGGCAAGGAGAGTATATACAAAAGAGAGAGTATTTTCATTTCACTTTTCTTTAAATAAAAGCCAAATAGCCGTTCATAATGAACGACTATTTGTATCTAACTAATAATTAGAATGTTTTTCATGTTACTCTATTTTGTTTAATCCCGTTGAAGTAACTTGATAGGTTCTTTTTTTGCCCATATATTCTTGTTTATTATTCTCAAGATTAATAAGTATAGCGCGTGTTTTTTCTTTTACTGCTTCCCCTTCTATATGGGTAAACTCAATGTAATCTCCCACTTTTACGGGCACGGTTTGGCTTTCAGCAGTTTGCTGTCTATTTCCCACTATTCCCTTATTGTACAAAATACTACCGGTTGAATTCTTTATTGTAATACTTGCATACGTATTATTAAAGTAAGAATGTGGTACGCCCGCTTCTAAATTCACCTGCATTTTCTCTGTTGTCTTATTATAATCTACTTTTGCGATTTCTCTATCACTATATCCTTTTAATGACCATGCAAATTGATTTCCATCTAAAATTGTAGCTTCGGGCATTTTTTCTGCTTTCTTCAGACCTTCCTTTGTAACTTGGTATATTGCTTTTTTTCCAAAGCTTTCTTGTTTACTATTACCTACATTTGTTAAAGTAGCTCTATGAATACCTTCTAGATGTGTTAATTCAATATAGTCTCCTACTTTGACTGGAACTCTTTGCGATTCAGCATTTTGCTGTTTGTTTCCATAAATCTCTTTGTTATAGACCACTTTACCTGATGTGTTTTGCACTTTAATACTTGCATATGTACTATCAAAGTAGTCATGTGGTACACCTGCTTTTAGATCAATTTGCATTTCTTCTGTTGATTTATTTAAATTTACTTTCGCAAATTCAAAATCTCCAATCCCTTTCAGCGACCATGCAAATTCATTACCTTCAAAAATGTTTGGAGATTCATTTTTGATTTGTACCTTTTTCTCAACAGTTTGATCAAATATATCCGTTAATACAATTTTTGCATAAGCATTTGTTGGTAATGATATAGATTGACTGATTCCATTTTGATAAGATTTAATATCATTAATTACGTTAATAGGTTGGCCCGTCATATTTTCATTGTTATAAATTTCAATTTTCCCCTTAAATTGCGGTGTACTATTTTCTTTTAGTTTCCAAGATACATTTAATTTTTCATTTTCATAATATATAGATTGGATATCAAAATCTAGTTTTCCTATTTCAGGTTGAGTAGGTTGATTTAGCGTGAATATTTTTCCTGCCCCAATAGTAGACTGTGTATTACCTCCTGCTTTGACCCATACATATTCTGAAGTAGATCCTCCATCATATTGATAAGTATTATCATGCGTTCCAGAAATACTTTGATTATTCCAAGAACTCCATTGTTTATCAACTAATTTTCGGCTATAACCATTTTTCAAGCGCGCTTCTCGAACATTCTGTCCACTATCAGCCCAGTCTTCTTGAAACATTCCTAAACCATGATTAAATGCAACATTAGCAACCGGAAAGTCCATAATTGCAATTTGATGCCATTTATTCTTTGTTACATCTTTCATCCATTGTCCAAATTTAGTATGACCATTTTCTTGCCATGAACGCATTGTCATTGTGTACCAATTGTAGTCTTTCCAACCATAAGTTGTTTGAACCTTCATTCCTGTTCCTTCTCCTCCAAAGGGTCCAGCTTGCGAATTCGGAGATAAGTATTCGGCCTTTATTGCTTCTTTAGAGGAAATTGGATCCCATAAGGCAAAATGTAAAGTACGTTTTCCATTTTCATCAAACCCACTTTGTTGTTGAAAACCAGCATATCCTCCAGCTTCACCACCTGCATTCCAGTTGTGTACAGCCCAGTACGTATAAGGTGGTGTCTGAACTGGTGACCAGTCTATACTAATAATATCTGAGGCAGGTATATTTTTGGGACTCACATAAACTGCTGGAGCAGCTGAATGTGTTGCAGCTTTAGTGTGCAAAATAGACGTTCCAAACATAGAAAACATGCTACATGCTGCGGTAATTATAATAACTTTATTAAATCTTTGCTTTGTTTTCTGACTAATCACTAATCTACATCCTTTTCTAATTTTTATTATTGAATACTAACGTAGTAGAGAAATCTATCAAAATTCAAACAACATCCAGTAATTCTTTAAAATACTGGATGTTGTTCTATCTTTACATCTGATTCTTACATATTAATTGATTGTAATTGCTTTCCATAACGATAGTGCAAATATCCAATTCGGGTCACCATTTCCTTGATGATTTTGAACAGCTTCATACACTGTCCCTTGATGTTCTACTTTATCGCCCTTTGTATATGCCTTCTTTGGATCCCATTTTTCATAAGATACATTTTGATCTTTGGTTTTTACAAGAAGAATTTCACTTTGGATTGATGTATTCCCAGCTGCATCTACAGCCTTCACTGCATATTTATATTCCTTATTAACTGTTAAGTTTTGATCAGTAAACGTCGTTCCTTGTACCGTTTGAATCAATTGTCCATCGCGTAATACCTGATATTCTTTTACACCTACATTATCTGTAGAAGGATTCCATTTTATCTCTACACTGTTAGAAGTAAGGTTGCTTGCATATAATCCTTGTGGCTGTGTTGGAGCTTCTGTGTCCGGTTTCGGATTAACAATTTGATTTACTTTCTTCAGACCTTCCTTTGTAACTTCGTACATGGCTTTTTTTCCAAAGCTCTCTTGTTTACTATTATCTACATTTGTGAGAGTAGCTCTATGCACACCTTCTAGATGTGTTAACTCAATATAATCTCCTACTTTGACTGAAACTTTTTGCGATTCAGCATTTTGTTGTTTATTTCCATAAATGTCTTTATTGTATACTACTTTCCCTGTTGCATTTTGTACTTTAATACTCGCATATGTTTCATTAAAATAATGATGCGGTACGCCTGCTTTTAAGTCTACTTGCATTTCTTCTGTCGATTTATTGAAATTAATTTTAGCAAACTCGAAATCACTAATTCCTTTTAGTGACCATGCAAACTGGTTTCCTTCTAAAATATTATTTACATTAGGCATATCTGGTTTAATTGGATTAGAATCCGTACCCTTCCAAATCTCTGCTGTTAAAATTGGATATCCTAATGCAGCTACTTTTTGAATGGTATCGTTATTTGGACGTAATCCCCACTTCTCAAAGAAAGGAATCAAATTTTGTTTGGCTACTTTTGATGCTGAAATCATAAATAATTGTTTTTTATTTTCATCAGTTTGTGGAAGTTCACTTGAAGGCATGTCTCTATACAATTGATGCAATTTAGGATAGAAATCCTCTCCATACGCTAACTGTAGTTGCCAAAGCATAACAAGCTTTACAAAAACATCGCTAATTTCATCATAATTTTTATTCACTTGTTCTAGATATTGAAATGCTTTTGGATAAATTCCACTTTTCTCTAAGTTGGATGGTTGATTAAATGCTTTTTCTACAGAAAGGCTGTATATATTATTTTGTACTTCTGTCATATTATAAAACTTCCAGGGCGATTGTTGTCTCAAATGTCCTGCCTCATGCCAAGGGCCCCAGCCATCTGTTATAAATTTATTAATATCTAACACGTATTGGATTGCATCTCCTACATATGCTGTTCGATAAGAAGTTGCATACATATAATAATCAGGAGAATGATTTTCTTCTACGTAATGAACATAATGTTTATCTACTTGTTCTTCAGATAATCCAGCTACTTTGTCTTGAATTCGAGTAGCTTCATCCATCTTTTTTAAGAGTTGTACAGGATCTGTATTAGAACCCAACAAATATTTCTTAACACGTGCAGGGCTGGCCGTAATTAATACACGTTCGCCTTTTAACTCCACTGCATGTGCATTAGGATACTGGTCCAGCATGTTTATTAAATCTTGTTTCGTATGCTTTCCTAGTTCAAAGAAAGGCGTAGTCGTTCCACCTGTTGTGATTGTTGTTCGAATGGTACCACCTTGTTGTTTATTATAAAAATAAATCAGCCCCCCATTTGGAGATTGGATTGTGTTTATACCAGGTTTTAATGTGAATGATTTTATCTTAGAATCTTCTCTCCAAGAAGCATCATACGAATACGTTCCAATATATACCTGAATATCTTGATTACCTTCTACATTAATCTTTATTTGTTCATTTGGCTTTGCATATAAACCAGTTGGTTCATATGGACTAAATGCCATATTTTTTCTTTCCTGTTGTTTCAGTACCTCAACATCCCCTTTTCCTGGGACCGTAAATACTCTATTTTCTGATTTAACTGACTTTTCACTTTGCAGTGATGTCGATAAATTTTTTTGCTGCTCCTTTTGCTCCGCAAAGACATCTGATGAAGAAATCATTCCAGTCGCAAGCATAGTTACTGTAGCAGTAGCTGCAAGTATTTTTCTAGTTTTATGTTTTGAATTATTCCCCATATTAACTCCCTCATTTTTCCTTATTACTCTTAAGGATTTTTTGTTTTCTTCTTCATGTTTTTACAATCTAAACTATTCATACTATTTAAGTTGTGTCTATTACTCTATATTTTTTCATAAATATCTCCTTTTCTTTATGTATTATTGTATATAAATGTTATTTGATGACACATTAAATAACAACTTTACGATAAACTCATCGATAACAGCCTATTATGTTTTGATTCTGTATTCTAAACTTACATCCAATTAGAGAAATATATCCAATTGGAGAAATAAGTAAATAAATTACAACATTTAAGGATTGGAATCTCACAAAAAATTCATAAAACTTTTTTCACTTTAAAGGTTTAGACAATTACCACCACATTTTTTTGAAATAAAAAGCATCTAATTCTATTTGAATTAGATGCTTACATTTAGTCCTTAAGCCTAATATTCTAAACTATTTACGCGTTTGTAAATCTTTTTTTATTACATCCCAGAGTGAATTATCTTGACGCATCAGTTTACCCTCTTCATCCCATTTTATTTTTTCTGTTCCCAATTCATAATTCATCCCTGTCCATGTGTCTTCACGGAATGCATAGAATGATTTATGCCATCCTTTTTGGTTAAAGATAGAAATAAGATCTTGTATGTATTGGGTAGCACCTGAAACAGTACGGTTAATTCCAATCTCTTCTGCAATAATTCTATTAGATGGTACATGATTTTTCTTAGACCATTGTTGAACTGGCTTCAAAAACTTCTCTAATCCCTGCTTATTCCACATTACAGGTTTCTCTAAGTCTCCTACTTTTACTAATCCTGGATATTGATATTCTTTATTTTTCTTTTCACCTTGACTCGTTAATTCATATGGTTCATACATATGAAATGCGTAAAGCGTTTTTTTATCCTTTACTGGCTTTAAGTATTTAAAGGCCCATGGAGTAGCATATAAACCTGAATCTAAAATAACCGGTGTTTCTTGGTCTACTTCACGAATGGAATTGATTACCTTTTGATAAAATCTGTTTAAATCCGCTGTCGTTCCCTCCACTTTTGCATACCATTTCTCGTAATCTTCCGTCCAAAAATCACTATATCTATTATTTTTAGCTGTTTCTGGATGTGGTTCATTTATAATATTATAACCAAACACCGCGGGGTGATCTTTTAGTTCCAAAGCGAGGTCCTTCCAAAATTGACTTGCTTGTTCTTGATACTTCTCTTCTTCCCATATTCTGTCGTCATTCTTATTATTATTAAATTGGCGCCATCGATCACCAGGTAAGGATAACATTGTAAGAACGACTTTCATTCCTTGTGATTGTGCGGCATCTAAATCCGCCTTTAATTTTTCTAGATCTTCCTTTACTAATCCCCGATAGTTATCTGCATTACCTATCAGAAAATCCTTTCCAGAAGTATCTGGTTTATCCTCAAGTAGAAAATCTTTATCTTTTGCCCATTTATCAGGTGCTAAACGTACATATTCAATATTAGCTTCTTTTGCACTTTTATAGTTTTCAGGTAATGACGTACTATTCATGAAATTAGTACCCTTTCTTTTCGAATCCCAAAAACTAATTTTTGAATCGCCCTTGTGGTATGTATCAGCTCTTACATTCATTTCCTGTACTCCAAAACTCATCATGCCTAATAACGCAACAATTGGCAAAACTTTTTTCACAACTTTTCCTTCTTTCTCTTTATATTTAACACACATAACATACCTTTGTTTTGTTACAGGAATATGGCAATTTTCCAAAAATACCTTTTAAATTTATACATTGGTAGTTCATTCATAAAAAAAGAAAGAGATAATTAGAACGTTGCTTCATTTTAAAAGAAACAAAAAAGGAATCCTTTACGGATTCCTTTTTGCAATGCACTCTTTTTCAAATGGTACATTTTTGCACCTACTTTTAATATAACTCATAATTCCAATAAAATAAATAAGATTAAATGGAATTTGCTACTATTTTTTTATAAAAAGATTCGATTCAGAAAACTAATACTAGTAAGTTCACTTGCGAAAAATTTATGCTCTTTCACAAATAATAAAATGTCATACTTTCTTAGAATTCTACAGATAGTATATAACATATTAAAGATCCTGATTTTTGGGCAGTTCAATAGCATTATACCTCTTGAAGTACACTACGAAAGAACATCGAAGTAACACAATAAAAACTGTAGAAACAATTTATTTCTACGGTTTTTTTACTTACCCACGCTCTTTTTTATTATTGTACCACCATATAGTACTAATCTTTCATTTTGTTCAATATCAATAGTTTAAATGTACCTCAGCCTCATCTTACTACACTGACCGCGACCTCCGGTACTTTTTGTTCTTTCAACATCAGTACGCTAGGATTGAAAGTCCAATTTCCCATAGGTGGGGCATAAGAATTGAAAGAGCTTATGCACTTCTTCCACTCTGGTGTATTTTTTATTGCTTCTTTTTCTGCATCTGTAATCCTAACCCATTCACCAGTCGCTCTAATTTTTTTCGCTTCTGGTTCAATATGCTTATTTAGTTTATCATCTTGTACCAACACATAGTTTCCTTCTGCATCCATATAATGGCT
>NZ_JBPWJX010000023.1:0-72476 GCF_051781745.1 Bacillus cereus group sp. Bce019 | reverse complement strand
TCTTCACCTGGTTTCCCTGTTTCTTCACCTGGTTTCCCTGTTTCTTCACCTGGTTTCCCTGTTTCTTCACCTGGTTTCCCTGTTTCTTCACCTGGTTTTTCCGGATCTTTATCTGTATCTTTTTTATTTGTAATTTGAAGCTTTACAACTTCAATTTTTTCATTAGAAATCGTAAATTTGATTTCCTTATTGGATAAAGTGTATCCTTCTGGCGCTTGGATTTCTTTTAAAATATAATCTCCTGGTTCTAACTTCTTAGAAATTGCTTTACCGCTCTTATTTGTTATTAATGTTTCCACTTTTGTTCCGTCTTTCCAAATTTCAAACACTGCGCCTGCTAATGTTGCATTTGTATTATTAGCATCTACCTTTGTAATTTCTAATTGACCTGTAATTTCTTCTTTCATTTTTTCATTCATAACTTCTTGTTTTACTACTTCATTTGCTACAACATTTACGTTTACTGTTACTTCTAGCGCTTTATAACCTTCCGGCGCTTTCGTTTCTTCTAACGTATACTTTCCTGGCACTAAGTTTTCGAATTTCACAACACCGTCTTTATTCGTTGTTTTCGCTTCTCCAACTACTTGACCAGCTTCGTTCTTTAATTTAAATTCCGCACCTTCTAGAACTTTTCCACTCTCCGCATCTTTTTTGATTATTTGTAAGCTTCCTAGTTCTTTTGCGTTTTCTATTTGTACTTCTACTACTTTGTTTGCTTCCACAACGACTTCAATTTCTTCTTTTAACAACTCATATCCTTGTGGTGCTTTCGTTTCTTTTAATGTGTATGTTCCTGGCTCTAATTTCTGAGAAATTACTTTACCTGTTTTATCTGTTCGTAACGTATCTACTTTCTTACCATCTTTATACACTTCAAATTCTGCGTCTGATAATACTTTCGTTTTATCTTCCGCATCTACTTTTACAATTTCGAATTGACCAAGGCTCTTACTGTTCGTTACTTTTACACCAACAACTTTTTCACCGTCAACTGTTACATGAATTATTTGTTTTGTTAACTCATAACCTTCTGGTGCTTTTGTTTCTTCTAACGTATATTCACCTGGCACAAGTCCGTCTACTTTAACCGTTCCAGCCTTATCTGTTGTAATTCCTTCTTTTACAACATTTCCTTTCGCATCTTTCAATGTAAATTCTGCGCCTGCTAAGCGTTTCGTTTGATCTTTATCATCCATTTTAATAATTTGTAGAGAACCTAAGATTTTTTCGTTTTCTGCCTCTACTTTTACTACTTCTTTCTCATTTTGAATTGTTACTTTCCATTCTTTATTTGAAAGTTTGTAGCCCGCTGGTGCTTTCGTTTCTTTCACTGTGTATTCACCTAGCGGTAATTTCGGTGACATCACTTTTCCACTCTCATCTGTTTTCAGTTCCGCTACCTTTTTACCATCTTTATACACTTCGAATTCTGCACCTGATAACAATTTCGTTTTATCATTCGCATCTACTTTCACGATTTCGAATTGACCCATTACTTTTTCATTCATGACTTCTTGTTTTACTACTTCGTTCGCTACAACGTTCACTTCTACTGTCACTTCTAGCGCTTTATAACCTTCCGGCGCTTTCGTTTCCTCTAACGTGTACTTTCCTGGCACTAAGCTTTCGAATTTCACAACACCGTCTTTATTCGTTGTTTTCGCTTCTCCAACTACTTGACCAGCTTCATTTTTCAGTTTAAATTCTGCACCTGCTAGAACTTTTCCACTCTCCGAATCCTTTTTGATTACTTGTAAGCTTCCTAGTTCTTTTGCGTTTTCTACTTGTACTTCTACTACTTTGTTTGCTTCCACAACGACTTCAATTTCTTCTTTTAGCAATTTATATCCTTGTGGTGCTTTCGTTTCTTTTAATGTGTATGTTCCTGGTTCTAATTTCTGAGAAATTACTTTACCAGTTTTATCTGTTCGTAACGTATCTACTTTCTTGCTGTCTTTATACACTTCGAATTCTGCGTCTGATAATACTTTCGTTTTATCTTCCGCATCTACTTTCACAATTTCGAATTGACCTGTTACTTTTTCGGGGATCTTTTTATTCACCACATCTACAGTCACTACTTTATTAGCCTTTACATCAACAGAAACTGAACTAGATGATAATTCATATCCTTTCGGTGCCTCTACTTCTTTTAATGTATAGCTTCCAACTGGAAGTTGTTTCGATAAGGCTTCACCTTTATCATCTGTAACAATTGTTTCCACAACTTTACCATCTTTATCGATAACATCAAATTTTGCACCTGGCAGAAGTTGACCAGATTCACTATCTTTTTTCAATAATTTAAATTGGCCATTCTCTACTTTTTTCGTATTCTTCATAACAAGTTCAATTACGTTTGTATTATCAATTGTTACTTTGACTGGTGTATCAACTTTTATATATCCTTCTGGTGCATTTATTTCTTTTACAAAATAGTCACCAAGTGGTAAATCTTTAACTTCCGCAATACCCTTTTCGTTTGTTGTAACAGTAGCCACAACGTTATTATCTTTGTCTATAACATCAAATTTTGCGTCTTTTAAAACAATGTTTTCATCGTTTTCATCAACTTTTTTAATTTGTAAATGTCCTTTTTCAGCTGCTGGTTTATTCCACTTTGGCCAGTTAAATTTAAAGTTATGAACCTCAAAACCATCTCTTTGGTGTAATCCTCCAACATAGGCTTGTCCATTTATAGAACCACCTTTTGTTTCTACAACTGCATTAGGTGCAAACACACTACCTACTACACCATAACCTTTAGTTGTTATCTTTGTAGCATTAGGAAATACCCAAATTACCTTACTAGCTAACTCAGTAAAAGATGAATTAGGGTCATATGCTTGAGATGTATTAATTAAATCCGTCGCCATCCCAGTATTTCTTGTATCATACAAAATTGCACCGCCACCAAAACTCACTTCTTCTGCATCTGAATAAATAACAATAAAGTCTTTATTCTCTACATTCGGAAGAAAAACGTCTTTTACATCAAATGCTTTCTTTCCCGTTTGGCCTGAAGAGACATAAATATTAGGGTTATTTACATCTTCACCGATTCCAAAACTCATATTAGGTTTTGGCTTATCAGTGTGTAGTTTACTTGCATCCCCAATTACACCATCAACGTCTTTTCTAAATTCTTTAAACTTAGCATCAATCTCCGCTTGCTCTTTATAAGAGATACGGTCATATGATGTTTTCATCGCGCCATCTGGGTCACCGTCTTTTGTCATCGCCACTGTTCCATCTTGAATAATTACCTGTCCTGCTCCCGCTTTCGTAAATTGACCGCCTAGTAATAATGATGGATATCCTTCATCTACCCAAGTTGCTCCAGCTAAGTTATTTGCTCCAGTTGCAGCCGCTACGACTGTATAACTTGATGCGTTCATATTTTTCTGAACAGCCATCGCACCTTCAATATCCGCACTCGTTGCACTATGATCTCCAAAAATGATGGCGTTGTAATAAGATACATCACCTAAACCTTTTAATTCTGTTGTAGCTGCCTCTGCTTTAAATGGTAAATGGATTAAAAAATTCATACATATTAGTAATACAACTATTAAACTACTACTTAACTTTTTAATTTTTTGATTAAATGATTTCCTCAAGAAATTCATTCCCCCTTTTAAACTTCCTAAAATCACAAAAAGAAGTACATTTCATATGTACCAGGTCTTACTCACATTAACTTAAAATAATCCATTTAAATAAAACAAAGGAACGCTACAACTACTTAATAAAATTACTACAATTCATTTTTGAAATAATACGTGAACTAAACTGTCATGCGGAAATACTTTTACGTATGGGAGCCCAATAAAATTAATCTGAAGAATATTTCATGTGGTGTAACTATTTTGACAACATCATTCACTTTACATTAGTTTTCTAAAGGATTCAAGTGAATTGTATGGATTTTATACACAATTCACATCTTAAAACGCTTTCACTTTTAAAAAATAAGCTCAACAAAAAAACGTAGCCAAAAAGCTACGTTTTTCTTTCATCGTTTCGGTGTATTTTTATGATTCTTCAAAAACGGAAGCGGGAATTGCTTACGGAAATGCTCTTTAATCATATACTCTACACCGTTTTCGCTATTTGAACGTGTAATCCAATCTGCTGCTTGCTTTAATTCTACAGGCGAGTTCCCCATCGCTACCCCAAGTCCCACGTTTTCAATAACCTCTAAATCTTCCATACTATCTCCAATCGCAACCATTTCATTTAGCGAAATATTTAAATGCTCTCCAAGCAATTGTAACCCGCGTAACTTTGATACATTTTGCGGTAAAATTTCTATTCGTTTTGAATCACATTCAACATACTCTACATCTTGGAACGCTTTTTTTAATGTATTTAGCCCGCGTTCTTTTTCACCTTTAGTTTGGAAAAGAACATCAATTTTTGGCGCCGCTACCGGATGGTCACGAAGCGCGTCACCTAACGAATCTACAAATTGAACTGGATAAAATAACGGATCTGCGCTTGATAATACAGTGCGCGCAATTAAGTTTGGTGTATTTCTCTCACGATTTCCTATCGAAAACCGTTCATGAGAAATACGTACGTTACAATCAAAGTGCTCTAACACTTGCACAATGTTAAAAGTCTTCTCTTCAGACAATCTTCTTTGAACGTACGGCTTATCTAACGTTGCTGAAACGAAAGCACCACCATGTGTCACTAATATAGAATCTAATTTTAACGCCTTTGCTACTTTATGAGCGGATTGAAAATTACGACTCGTAAATAACGTAACGTATACATCTTTTCTTTTCACAAATTCAATTGTTTCTCTTAATCCTTTTGCAATTTTTCCATTGTTGTATAGTAGTGTCCCATCTATATTAAGAGCTAGTAAGCGATAAATCATGTCGCACTCCCCCTCTTCGCTGTTGTACTCTATCCATAATTTATGAAATAAATGTAGCAAATAGAACGAGTTAGAATTACTACTGAAAATTTGGTTTACTATATACATATACACTTAGCAAAGGAGATAGTACAATGCAGGCACCTCCTTCTTTTTATGAAGGCGATACGTTAGAAGTCGCAAAAAAATTACTCGGGCAAAAACTTGTTCATATTGTAGACGGAATAAAGCGAAGCGGAATCATTGTAGAAGTAGAAGCATATAAAGGCCCAGATGATAAGGCCGCACATAGTTACGGAGGCAGACGGACAGATCGCACAGAAGTTATGTTTGGTGCACCAGGGCATGCTTACGTATATTTAATTTACGGTATGTATCATTGCTTTAACGTTATTACAGCGCCAGTGGGCACCCCACAAGGTGTTCTCATTCGAGCTCTTGAGCCAGTAGATGGAATAGAAGAAATAAAACTAGCGCGCTACAATAAGACCGAAATTACAAAAGCGCAATATAAAAACTTAACAAACGGTCCTGGCAAACTATGCCGTGCACTCGGAATTACTTTAAAAGAACGCGGCGTATCGTTACAAAGTGATACGTTACATATTGAATTAGTTCCAAAAGAAGAACACATATCATCACAATATAAAATAACAGCAGGACCTCGTATTAATATCGACTATGCAGAAGAAGCTGTACACTATCCGTGGCGTTTTTATTATGAGGGGCATCCGTTTGTTTCAAAGAAATAAGCGATATCAACGATTTTTCAAATATATCTATCGTAACTTACAATATATCAACGATTTTTCGAATATATCTATCGTAACTTACAATATATCAACGATTCGACAAGAAATATCGATTTATCGACAAATAATAACATTACGAATAAAAGAAGACTGTTCCAAAATGGAACAGTCTTTCCCTCTTACTCAGCACCTTCCGCAGTTGCAATATTATCCTCTAAGTTTTCTCTTGATAATTCAGCCGCCATAAAATCAGCTGTTTCTGGAAGTGCTAAATGCATATGAGCTTTTTGACAAATTTGGATCGTACAGTTTTCTATAACATAGTCGAAAACATGTCCGCCCCCGCTTCTTTCATCATCAATGTAATGTAAGTGGAATCCAGCTACCCCAATACCTTGTGCGTAATCTGGTGTCCAAAATCCAGCAAGCGTACCTTCTGTATTTTCAAATGAAAAGATTGGTTGTGATTTCGTCACTTCAACGAGCGGTGTATACGGTTTTTCTTGTCTTGGAACAGTTCTTGTCCTTACTTCACGGAACGTACCGTCCATTCGAATACCGTAAAACAAGTTTTTACTTGGCATTAATTCATGTAATAATGATTCAACTTCTTCACGATTCATCGGACGCTCTACCGTATAACTCATTTCTTTTTCAAAAAACGTTACAGTCGCAAATGGCGTTGTTTCTTCTGGCTCTACTTTTTCCGCTGAACCGTCTGAACGTAAATGATAAAACTCATTATCAAATGCAATCATTTCACCATCTAATTGATCAAATGTGCCGATGCCGAAATCACCATGTTTTTTCAAATCTTCAAAGCTAATTACACCATCATATATACCATCTAATAGCGCAAGCATTGTAGATGTTTGATATACTTCATTACTCGTTTTCGTTTTTTTCGCATCAATATCAATTAATTGCGCAACAGTCATCTCAAATCTGCCTCCATTAGTTTAATTGGTTTGGTAATAATTTTTCGCTTAATTTAATGTTGTCACGATAGTCAATTGGAATATCAATAATGACAGGACCATCTGCTGCTAATGCTTCTTTTAATACCCCTTCTAATTCATCAGGCGTGTTAACACGAAGGCCTAACGCCCCGAAACTTTCCGCATATTTCACAAGATCAACATCGCCAAACTCTGTAGCTGATGTTCTGCCGTATTTCATCATTTGTTGGAATGCAACCATATCATATGTGCCGTCTCTCCAAACAAGATGGACGATTGGAGAATTTAAACGTACCGCCGTTTCTAACTCCATCGCTGAGAATAAGAAACCACCGTCACCTGATACGGAAACTACTTTTTTACCTGGTTCTACTAAAGTAGCTGCGATTGCCCAAGGAAGTGCAACACCTAACGTTTGCATACCGTTACTAAATAATAATCTACGTGGTTCATAAGAACGGAAACATCTCGCCATCCAAATAGAATGGGAACCGATGTCACATGTAACGGTTGTATCGTCACTAATTAAAGAACGAAGTGTACGAATCACTTGAAGTGGATGCGTAACACCTTCTGAAGGACGATTTGGAACTTCTGCTTGTTCTGATAATTTTGCGCGTAATCGTTCTAATACCGCTTCTGATTTCGTACTTAATACAAGTTTCGGTAATTTCTCCGCGATGCTATTTACCGTTAAGGCAATATCACCAATTAATTCACGCTCTGGTTGGTAATCATGGTCGATATCTGCTTGATGGTCGTCAAGATGAATAATCGTTCTGTCGCCAAGTTTATTCCAAAACTTTGGATCATATTCGATTGGATCATAACCGATAGAAATCACAAGGTCTGCTTCTTCTAGTAAAATATCACCTGGTTGGTTACGGAATAATCCAACGCGGCCGAAGAAATGATCTTCTAACTCACGTGAAATCGCACCAGCTGCTTGATATGTTTCAACGACAGGAAGTTCTGTATCCGCAATTAATTTACGAACAGCTTTCGTCACTTCATTTGTGCTCGCTCTCATACCGAGTAAAATAACTGGTAATTTCGCAGATTTTATTTTTTCTACTACATATGTAATATCATTTATGGGAGCGATTCCAAGCTGTGGCTTAGAAAGCGCACCAATAGACTCTACAGTTGTTTCCGCAGTCATAACGTCTTGCGGAAGACTTACTAAAGTAGCTCCCGGATTTGTAGAAGTGGCACTTCGAAATGCATTACTAAGTGCTTCTGGCACATTATCAGGATGCTCTACTTCTACGCTATATTTTGTGATTGGTTCGAATAGTGCAGCATTATCCATAGATTGATGTGTACGTTTTAATCGATCCGTACGCGGTACTGCACCAGCTAAAGCAACAACGGGATCACTCTCCGCATTCGCAGTAACAAGACCTGTCGCTAAATTTGATGTCCCTGGCCCTGAAGTTACAAGACATACGCCTGGTTTCCCTGTTAATCTACCAATCGCAGCTGCCATAAATGCTGCGTTTTGTTCATGACGACAAACGATTAACTCTGGTCCTCTTTCTTGCAATACATCAAATACAGAGTCAATCTTTGCTCCTGGAATACCGAAAACATGTGTAACACCTTGTTTAATTAAACAATCAACAACAAGATCTGCTCCTTTTGTTTTTGTCTTCACGTCGTTTGCTTTTACACCTGTACTCAAACTAATCATTCCTTTGTTTCATAATTTGTGTAATAAAGATTTTTAATTTCACCTAGTTAATTAACGTGGTGAAGTATCATTTATCATTATATTACAAATGCATTATTTTTCCAACAATATGAATTCGACATTATTTTGACAAGATTTAAAGAATGCGCTTACAACCTTTTGTTTATCTTAAAATAACATTTTTATATCTCTTCTAAAAATGTACTAAAATACTTCCACCTATTCACATTATTAACAAATTTATAGTACCTTGCAAAGAATAATAGTAAGTGATATATTTGTAAATAATGGAATACCCATTATTTGGAATGTTATTCACAATTAGTATATCTCCTTTCAAAAAGTAGATATAGATTGTGTGTGCTGTTTAGAAAAAGATAGGATTTTCAGCCATAATTCATCATTTTATAAAGGAAAGTGATTGTTATGAACAAAAGTGAATTTTTAGAGCAACTTAGTTCTTCCCTACGGAATATGCCTAATTTAGAAAAGGAGGATATTATCTCGGAGTACGAAACTCATTTTATTAGTGGTAAACAAGATGGAATATCTGAAGAGGAAATTTCTAAAAAGCTAGGAAACCCTAAAACTATCGCTAAAGAACTTAATATTTCATATATAATAAGTAACGCTGACAATAGGCGCAGCCTAAAAAATATTATGACAGCACTGTTTTCTGTTATGAGCTTAAGTGTTTTAAACTTTATATGTATCATTATCGCCTTTTTCGTATTACTCTTTCTATTACCACTTCTTCTAGCACTTATAATTGCTACACCATTATTAATTATTTCACCTATCTTATTAATAGGATTAGGATTCTTTAAAGGGTTTCATCAAATCAGTTATTCCGATGTTTATAATGTATTTATAGCTTTTTGCATCGGCTTACTAATATCCGTCATATCTTATCAAATGATAAAACATATATACTCACTTTTAGTTAAGTATTTAAAATGGAATTTAGCTATTTTACAAAGATACTAATGAATGTAAAAGAAAATTAATATGAAAAAGTATATTTTATACCTACTCACGTTACTTACAATTTTATTTCTATCAGCTTGTTCAAACAGTGCACAACCTAAGGAAGAAAACGATGTACAATCTATTAAAGATGTTGCTATTAAAGTTCCAGAAAATATATTTAGTTCCTCAAAGAAAAACGAAAATATTAGTGAAAACGAAATGAAACAAAATATAAAAAATTATATAGATTATAGTTGGGAGTTATCTGAAAATATTATCCCTCTCGCTTCAACAAATTCTGATAAGAATTTCACAGAATCTGACCAAGAAAATTTACAAAAACTAATTGATTTAGCGAAACAAAACGATATGAATTTCCATGAGTTTATTAGTAATAATAATTTACCTAATAATTATAAAAAACCTTCAAAAGAAATCTATGAATTTATGTCATCATCTACGGCTATTTTCGTAGAACTAGATCAAGAATTAGACAAACTCGCCCAAGATGGTAACTTATTCAAAACCGATTTTTCTTTTACAAAGCGCTTTGAGAAAGTTAATGGTAGGAAGCAAAAAGAAATTGAAAAGTTTTTGAACGAAAAAATATTAAAACTTCAATTAACAGCAATAAAAAAATTAACAGATGTATTACATACCCCTTTCAAAATAACCCATAAGAAATGGCTATTTTGAAAGGGAGTTTTTGTGGTATAACTATTAAATTCCCTAAACAAAAAAGACGCTCCTAAACTAGGAGCGTCTTCCACTATTACGCTTGTTGTTGCGCGCTATATAATTCTTCAAGTGGCTTCATGATAATTTTGTTAACGTCACCGATTACAACGTTTAGGCGTTGCTCAGTTTCCATTAATTTTGTAATTTTAGCATCTTGTTGAATGCGAGCTACAACTTCTTGTGCTTGTTGGTTGTCTTCTTCAGTGATTTCTTGGCCTTGCATCATTTTCTGTTGTAGGCTAAGTTGCATTGTACGGAACTCATCGAATAAGTTCTTTGAAGCTGTGTCAGCTTGAACTGCTGCGTAGCTCTCTTTTAAAGTTTTGAAGTCTTCGTTTTCAGCGATTGCTTTTTGTAATTCATATGCAACATCATGAATGTTCTTTGTCATTTTATTTTTCCTCCTTTAGAAGGCTAGCGCTTTTCACTCGCACTGCCTTTTACGTGCATTTACATACGCACCTCTTCTTACCATATCAAACTATGCAAGAGATGTGAAGAAATTTCACTTTTATTTCTATGTACTCACCTTATTATCTAAGAAACAATAGTAACAATCCTTGTACGAGCCCGATCATTCCGCCTAATAACGCTCCTAAATACGTAATCATTTTCAATTCGTTTTTCGTAATAGACAGAACTAAGTCTTCTAATCTTTCTGTTGAGAATGTAGACACTTCTTGCTGGACAATTTCCGCAAGGTGTAGATTATTTAGTATACTCTCTACGTTTTCTGTTCCCCACTTCAAGCCTTTCGCTACTGCACTTGGAACCACTTTTTCAATAATTGTTTCTCGAACCGGCTCACATACTTGCTGAACAGATTGATTTAAAAACTTACTCACTGTTTCCTCTACTTTAACTGCTGACAGCACGGAGCTTACAATCATTTCTTTCTCTACAAATGCTTCTAATTCTTTTACATCTCTTCCTTTTAACTTTTCCCACTCTTTTTGCAGTACGTCAGTTAAAAGCTGCTTTGTAGCATCTTGCCCTAAAAACTTAATAACTTCTGGCTGCACACGATCCACAACACTTACATTTCCTAAAAACATCCCAACTAAGTTAAGTAGCGTTCCGCGAGAAGCAAAGAAATCATCAATCATTTTTGAAAGACGCGCTTTCCCTTCTTCACTTTTAAAAAAGCTAATTCCTCGCTCTAAAATAAACGCCGAGGCATTCGGAATCGCATTCTCTATCTTTTCATGTACAGAATGAGGTAAAGCCTGTTCCCATGTATATGTATAATACTCTGCTAAAAATGCATGAATTTTTTCTGTAATCACATGTTCGATTTTTCGAGTCGCTTCTTCTACATGCGCTACATTCCATTTTTCTAACATATGTCGCAGTGATTGTTCATTCGTAATTACTTTATCCACTTCCACTTGCGCCCAGTGGATTAAACCTTTTTGAAACTCTTCATTTGTTAGCTTTTTTCCGATTCCTTCTGGTGTTAACAAATGTTCTACAACCATTTTTCCTAATTGAACAGCAAGTTCATCACGACGCTTCGGAATTAACCCTGGTGTAAATGGAACTTGAAACTTTCCGATATAAATAGGACGATGAGGACGAAATAACATTTTTATCGCTAAATGATTCGTGTATCCCCCAATAATTGCTCCGAGTCCTGTCGTCGTTAACATATTTAACCATATATTCATTACAATCAACCTTTCACTTCTCCAAAACTATAGCATATCATCATACGGACAAAAGTATAATGGTATAAAAACGTATTTGCAATATATAGCTTCGCCTATTATGCAAATAGTAGTAAAGGAGTGATTTCGTTGGTTCTCGGCCTTTTAACTTCTAAACTTCATTATGAGCAAACGTATTACACCGAAATCGCTAAACGCGCTCGGCTTTATCATGATGTCGTTGCCCAGTTTACGCCATTTTGTATTGATTCTAAAACAGACCTTGTTTCTGGTCTTATTTACGATACAGATACAGGAAAATGGAAAGAGCAAACATTCCCTATTCCTTCTTATATATATGATCGTTATTCTTTTCACGAGGAAACAGACTTTGAAAAAGCAAAATCAATTATTCACTCTTTGCACAACCGTCCTTCCACTACCTTTTTAAATAACACACTTATTAACTTAAGTGAACTACATGATTTATTTCTCACTAATAAAAAACTGTCTCCTTATATACCCAAATTTGAAGCGGCAACGATACAAAACATTTTCAAACTGTTGTTAAAAACTAAAGATATTATTATACGCCCCACTAATATACATTCTAAAGATAACTTATATCGAGTCGCTTACAAAAATAAAACGTTTCATATTGATACAGTAAATGAAAAATACCATACTTCTATTACAATCAAACGGACAGACGAATTTATATCTTGGTGTAAATCTAACATACGTTCATCCCGTTACATAGCGCACACTATGCTACAACCACCAAATCAATTAACATACCCACTCCACATTCGAACTATTTTGCAAAAAAACAAAGAACAAACTTGGAATGTTATAGGTCAATTTATACAAAAAAGCTCATTTCCTAATCAGCTTTTACCTTCAGCAACAGACGATGATTCATTGCATTCATTTTCAAAAATTAAATACGTACTATCTAGTACAGGTGTGCAACTATTGCAAGACGCTTTACATGACATTATAAATGAAGTATTCCAAACACTAGATCAGTCTTATTCTTCATTATTCGAACTAGAACTTTCCACAATTATGGATCAAAAAGGTGCAATCTGGCTTATGTATGTCAACACGATTCCTCCTTACGAACAATACATTCGTCATAGTGATTCATTAGCTGAAAAGATATTTCACGGACCACTTAAATTCAGTCGCTTTACACCATAATGAAAGGAGGTAAACCTATTTTGAAAGAGCATATATATACATTAAATATTTCAGATGACCATCCAAATAGCATTACTTTACCTTACGTTTTTTCTATTACACCGCCTATTACATCTCTCTCCTTCGGCATACGTCATATTGCAAGTGAAGAGGTGAAAATTCATTATTCCTTTACTCGCGAAATTATTATCGGAAAGCATATTGCCGAAAAACTTTTACTGCCTCAATCAACTACTATTCATGCATTTACACAAAACCAAACAATTATTTTCGGACCATTAATCGGCATTTTTACAACTGGCTTTAATGATGATTCTTCTAACCCTTTAGGAAATCGTTCAATTGCTCTCAGTGAGTTGTTAACACCACCATTTTCATTACGACCGTTCGTATTCGTCTTTGGCGTTCAACATATACACTGGGAAGAAGAAACGATTGAAGGATATTTCTTTCAAGAGAAACAATGGATAAAGAAAAAAGTCCCTTTACCAAATGTCATTTACGATCGCTTACCGAATCGGCAAGCGGAAAATTATAAACCAATTGTCAGGGCAAAAAGAAAATTAGAACAAGACTACTGCATTCCATGGTTTAACCCGGGTTTTTTCAATAAATGGGAAGTTCATCAACTTCTTACGAGAGACGAATCAATTAAACCCTTATTACCAAATACAGAAGCATTTCAGCATTTTGAACAAGTAGAACGGTTTCTTGGCACGTATAAATCAGTGTACATGAAACCAATACACGGGAGCTTTGGTAGAAATATTCATCAAATATTTTATTCTCAAACAGAGAATTGCTACTACTGTCGTTATCGCGAAAATGAAGAAAATAAACTGAGAAAGTATCAATCATTAGAAACTCTTCTAAACCATGTATTAAAAGGACATGATTTAAAAAAGTTTATCGTACAGCAAGGTATTTCGTTACTTCGCTTCGATGGGCAACCTGTTGATTTCCGCATTCATACAAATAAAAACCATTTCGGTAATTGGATAGTTAGTGCAATCGTCGCCAAAATCGCCGGCAAAGGCAGTTTAACAACGCACGTAAATAGTGGCGGTGATACAAAATTATTACAAGAGCTTTTTCCAGATTCAACGAAACAAGTTCAAATTGAAAATAAATTAAAACATACTGCCTTACAAATAAGTTACGCGCTCGATGAACAAGTAACCGGAAATATTGGAGAAATCGGTTTTGATATCGGTTTAGACACAAAGGAAAATCCATGGCTCTTTGAGGCCAACTCTAAACCTGGGCGAACTGTATTCCAAGATAAAAAGTTAAAAGAGCAAAGTGAACTGACGCGCCAGTTATTTTACGAATATGCCGTCTACTTAACTGAACATTCTTTACGTGATACAAAAGAAAAAATGTCTCAAATAAAATCAGGGGCTTCATCAAACACCGAACATATCCCTTCTCCTATGATTCACTCACAAATACAAAAACAAAAACTTCCACCTAGATAATAAGGTGGAAGTTTTCTATTTACACAAGTTTTACTACAACCTCAGTTTCCACGTTACATACTCTGCAATAAAAAATATGATTGCAATATTCATTTGAATTATTATGCGTTAAACCATCTACTGCACTTAATAATTCTTGATCCATATAGGCACTATAATCGTCTATATAATCTACAGCCTTCCCATAATCTTGGAGTATACTTTGGCAATTTTGACAAGAATATGTTTGTGATTCTAATGCGTTGCAAAGCGGGCAAATTCCCATCATGATTCCTCCATACGTTATCGTTTAAAGCCTCTCTGTTTTAGAGTGAAGAGAGCAACCTATCCAGACATAGGAGCGCCCACTCCATTCCTACTTAAAAATAGAACTATGAAGTTGCTACCGATTTCATTTTTATTTCAATAAATCATAAATAAGAAGCTAATAATTAGCCTACAAGTAGCAGGCTACAATGAAAAAATTATATTTAATATCACCCTTAGTTTGGCCTGTTTTCTTAAAAATACAACGATTACTCTTATTTCATAATTTACGAAATCAATACGTTTTTTTGACAAAATTTACAAATTATTATTTTGTATATCTTTCTAGGTAACATCCATACTATGAGTACAAACTTAATTACCGATGGATTAGCGCCAACCGGGGCGATAATCTGGTTCAACTCCAGCTAGTCCAACCAAAAAAACTTTTATAACTCTAAGGAGGATATATTCCTATGGCAAACCAAAATTCTTCAAATCAATTAGTAGTACCAGGTGCAACAGCTGCAATCGATCAAATGAAGTACGAAATCGCTCAAGAATTTGGTGTACAATTAGGAGCAGATTCTACGGCTCGCGCTAACGGTTCAGTTGGTGGAGAAATCACAAAACGTCTAGTTGCAATGGCTGAGCAAAGCCTTGGCGGATTCCACAAATAAATATATATGGCAAAAAGGTCTCAAGGCATATGCCTTGAGACCTTCCTTAATTTATTGCAACATTTGTAAAAACTTCTTCGTGCGTTCTTCTTTTGGATTTGTAAATACTTCTTCTGGTGTACCTTGTTCGACAACGACACCACCATCCATGAAAATAACACGGTTCGCAATTTGATGTGCAAAACGCATTTCGTGCGTTACAATAACCATCGTCATGCCCTCTTTAGCAAGTTCTTTCATTACTTTCAGAACTTCTTGAACGAGTTCAGGATCAAGCGCTGACGTCGGCTCATCAAATAGTAACACTTCCGGCTCCATCGCAAGTGCGCGCGCAATTCCAACGCGCTGTTGTTGTCCGCCTGATAATTGGAACGGATATAAATCCACTTTATCTGCTAAACCAACTTTTTCAAGGAAATAGTTTGCTTTTTTCTTCGCTTCTTCTTTCCCCATCTTTTTCACTGTAACGAGCCCTTCCATTACATTTTGAAGTGCTGTTAAATGCGGGAATAAATTATGGTGCTGGAATACCATACCTGTTTGCGTACGAAGATTAACAATATCTTTCTTCGTTACTTTTTGAGAGAAGTTAAGCTCTTTATTACCGATACGAATATTACCAGCGTTTGGCGTTTCTAATACATTGAGACAACGTAAGAATGTCGTTTTACCAGATCCAGACGGCCCAATAATAACAACAACCTCGCCCTTCTCAACTGTTAAATCTATATGCTTTAGTACGGTATTATCTCCGAAACTTTTTTGTAAGTGCTGAATTGAAATCATAAAAACAAAAACTCCTTTTGTAAAAGGATTATTTTAATGTGTAGCGTTCTGAACGCTTTTCTAACATCTGTTGTACGATTGATAATAAGAAACAAATAACCCAATAAATAAGACCTGCTTCAAAATAAACAATTAAAAACTCGTAGTTCATCGCCGCAATTTCCTGCGCTTTTCGGAACATTTCTGTTACTAAAATTAACGATGCTAATGAAGTATCCTTCACTAAGCTAATAAATGTATTCGAAAGCGGCGGGATTGATACGCGCGTTGCTTGTGGTAAAATAACACGTTTTAATGCTTGTGGATATGTCATCCCAATTGTATAAGCTGCTTCCCACTGCCCTTTCGGAATGGAAAGGATAGAAGCACGAATAATTTCAGATGCATACGCACCGACATTTAATGAAAATCCAACAACTGCTGCTGCATATGGCTCAACTTCAATATTAAGAGTTGGAAGACCATAGAAAATAATAAATAACTGTACAAGAAGTGGCGTTCCGCGAATGATAGATACATAGATACGAGCAATCCATTGTAAAATACGACTACCTGAAATACGTGCGAGCGCTGTTAACGTCGCAAGTATAAGACCGATAATAAATGTAATAAGCGTTAATGGAATTGTTGTAAAAACAGCTTCCTTCAGCATAGGCATGAAGGAAGACTGCATAATATCTATCCAAGTAGACAATCGATCTGAAACTAATGCACTACTTAGATACATTTTCACCGAACCATTTTTTCGTTATTTTGTCATACGTACCGTCTTTTTTCATATCTTCTAACGCTTTATCTACTTCTTGTACAAGCTTAGTGCTACCTTTACGGAATAAGAATCCACTTTCTGAAGCTTCTTTTTCTGTATCTACAATTTTAATTTTTGCATCTTTTTTCGTTTCTAAATAATTTAATACTGATAACTTATCATTAATTGTAAAATCAACGCGTCCTGAAGCTAATAATTCTGCCGCTTGGCTAAATCCTTCTACACCAATAATTTCCGCACCGTTTTTCTTAGCAATATCTGCATAGTTACTCGTTAAAGATTGTGCTCCTTTTAACCCTTTTACATCAGCAAATGTAGCAGGCTTATCTTTATCTTTTGCGATAACTAATGCCGCTGAAGATGAAATGTATGGTTTAGAGAAATCGTATTTCTTTTGACGATCTTCACGAATACCAACTTCGTTTGCAACCATATCGAAACGTTTTGCATCTAGGCCAGCAAGTAAGCTATCCCATTGTGTTTCTTTAAATACAGGTTTTACACCTAAACGTTTTGCAACTTCTTCTGCTAATTCAACATCGAATCCAGTTAATTTATTGCTTGAATCGTGGAACGTAAATGGTGGATATGTACCTTCTGTACCAATTACAAGTTCACCGCTTTGTTTAATCTTTTGTAACGCGTCTTGACTAGCTGTATCTTTTTTCTCTTCTTTACCGCAGCCGGCTACAATCCCGATCGCTAATGTAGTTACTGCAAGCACTGAAAATAATTTCTTCATGATAGTAATCCTCCAAGTATTCTGATAGGAATTTAAAAACTATATTGATTGTATGCAATCTTGAACAATTTTTCAATGAAAATGTTCTTATTTAGTTTATCCTTTTTCTTCATAATCAAACAAAAGGGAAAAATAACGCTACATACAAAAAATAAGTAACATTTTTTAATATAGCATTTATAAAGAAAAAGGTAAAACAATACTTCTTATTCAACTGTCGTAATTCGCTAAAGAGTCGACATGTTCATCATTAAAAAAGAACTTGTGAAATCACAAGTTCTCCCCCCGTACATATTAAGCACTCTGATTACCTTCCATTTGCGTTTTGTACATATCGTAATAACGCCCGCGCTTTTTCATTAGTTCATCATGAGACCCTTTTTCTAAAATCGTCCCTCTATCAAGCACAATAATTTGATCTGCGCTTTTAATCGTTGAAAGACGATGAGCAATAATAAATGTCGTTCTTCCTTTTTTTACAACTTCCAATGCCTGTTGAATCATCGCCTCTGTTTCTGTATCAATACTAGACGTTGCTTCATCTAAAATTAAAATAGCGGGATCAAAAGCAAGCGCCCTAGCAAACGATATAAGCTGACGTTCTCCGGTTGAAAGTGTACTTCCCTTTTCTGTAATTTCTTCATTTATATTGTTCGCAAATCTTTCAGCACCAACATCATGCAATGCTTTTATGATACGCTCTTTTGAAATTTTTTCGTTTTCTAAGCTTACATTGGAAGCCACCGTCCCGCTGAAAAGAAACGGGTCTTGCAGTACGATTCCCATATGCTCACGAGTTGCTTGTTTCGGCATTTCTTTTACATCGTGACCATCAATCGTAAGCTTTCCTTTTTCAAACTCATAAAATTGAAAGAGTACATTCATGATAGAACTTTTTCCTGATCCAGTATGACCGACAAGTGCCACTGTCTCGCCTTGTTTCGCTTCAAAAGAAATATTTTTTAACACTTCATCTTTTCCATTATAAGAAAATGATACATTATCAAATTTTACATTTCCTTTTAAACGAGGCATACGTTCTTCTTCTACCGCTTCCCCTTTTTCCTCTAACAATTCAAAGACACGTTCTGATGCAACGCGCGCTTGCTCTAAGTTTGCAAGCTGGTTCACCATATTCGTAATTGGCGAGAATAATCGTGTTAAATAATCGACGAACGCATACAGTACCCCAAGTGAAATAATACCTGTAGCACTTAATGACGCACCGCCGAAATACCAAATTACTCCTGTGAAAGCGATATTTCTTAATACGGCTACTAAGTTATGCGAAGTTGCTGCATTTAAATTTAAAATTTTATTTTGATACTTAAAATAATCGCCATTTAATTCTTCAAATTCTTTTTTCGTTTCACGCTCTTGACGGAACACTTGAATAATTGGCATCCCTTGAATGGATTCATTCACTGTTCCGTTAATATCAGATAAGCGAGAGCGCATTTTATGATTGTATACAGACGCGTATTTTCTATAAAGAATCGCCCAAACAATTAAAATTGGGATAATTAATAAACATAATGAAGCGAGCTTCACATCTAATAAAAATAACGCAGCGAATATCCCAATAATATAGATGATACTAGAAACGAATGTTGCCAGCACCGTTACATATAAATCACGAATGGCCTCTGTATCATTCGTCACACGCGAAACAATTTTCCCCGCCGGTAAATGATCAAAGTATCGAATTGGCAACGTTTGAATATGAGAAAAAACATCTTCCCTCATAATTTGAATAATTTTGTTCGCTGCCTTCTGCAAGAAGAACTGCTTTCCGTATGCAAATAATGACACGACTACTAATAAAGCGAAATAGCCACCACCAAGTAATAATAGACGGTTTATTTCTGGCTTATAAAATGCAAATACTTGTTCCTTTGTTAATGCTTGCGCTTTATAAACTTGCACCGCCTTACCATTTTGAACGGTAATCATATCCCCTTTTACAGTCCGTGACCCTTCCGCATTTACTTTATTCGGTACAAAATAATATTGAAAACCGACTTGCATCACACGTACTTCTTTTCCTTTTTTCTCGCCTTGTTCAAAGCGATCACTTCGCTTATAAAAAGCCCCATTATACGAAACAGCATCTTCACTCTGTTCTGTTTCATACCAAGGTTTCTCTATCCCGACGATATGATCGTCAATCATCGTTTTAGCGACGAAAGGACCAGCAAGCTCTGCGATGACGAAAATAAATAACATTAACATCGCAGCAAAAATCGTCCCTTTCACTTTCATCGCGTATTGAAACAATCGTTTTGAAACGCTCATATTTTCACCCCACTATCCGCACTTTCACTTTCACCTTGTTGTCTTTCAAACTGCTCAGCATACCAGCCTCCCTTTTGGATAAGCTGATCATGCGTACCTTCTTCTATAACTGCACCTTCATCCATAACGAGAATCCAATCCGCATGTTGCACTGCAGATAAACGATGCGTCGTAATAATCGTCGTCTTTCCGCTTCTTTCCGTTCTTATATTTTCAATGATCGCTGCTTCCGTACGAGCATCTACAGCTGATAAAGAATCATCCAAAATTAAAATTTCTGGATTTTGAATAACAGCTCGTGCAATCGAGATCCTTTGTTTTTGCCCTCCTGATAAAGAAACACCTTTCTCTCCAACGAGCGTTTCTAACCCTTCTGGTAAAAACTCTAAATCCTTTTTAAACGCAGCAATTTCAATTGCTTTCTCTAGTTCTTCTTCAGTCGCTTCCCTATTTCCGAATAAAATATTTTCTCGCGCTGTTTTTGAGAACAAAATATGCTCCTGCGGTACATAACCAATCCAGCCGAGTACATTTTCATTCGTCATTTTATCTAAAGTCACATCAGAAACTGCAATATCTCCATCTCCAAGCGGATATTGACGAAGAAGCTGACGTACAAGCGTCGTTTTCCCGCTTCCTGTTTTTCCGACAACCCCTAGCGTTTCTCCTTGCTTTAATGTGAAAGAAACCTTTTTTAAATTTTCTTCAGTTGATGAAGGATATGAGAAAGACACATCATCAAACTGAATATAATCCGGCTCTTGCACAAGCTTTGGATGTTTCGGATTCTTTACATCTGGCTCATACGCTAACGTTTCATTCACACGGTCAAGCGAAGCATTTCCTCTTTGCATAACATTAATTAATTCACCAATTGCAAACATCGGCCAAATCATCATCCCTAAATACACGTTAAAAGAAACGAGTTCACCAAGCGTCACCTTTGACTGGAACACAAGGTATGCACCGTACACTAAGCCGATTAAATAACTAAGACCGACAAGCATTTTCACAGTTGGTTGGAATAATGCATCAATCTTTGCTACCTTCATATTTTTTTCGTAGACGTCATCTCCTAAATGATGAAATCTTTCCTCGTCTGCATTCTCTTGTACATATGCACGAATAACACGCACACCAGCGATTGATTCAAGCACTTTATCGTTCATATCACCAAACGCATCTTGCGCAACGGTAAATCTTTCATGTAATTTCTTTCCATATATATTCATCGCATACGCCATAATTGGAAGCGGAATAAGCGCTGCAAATGTAAGCTCCCAACTAATTGTAAACCCCATCATAAAGACAATCGTAAGCATATATAAACTAGAATCCACAAGCGTTAATATACCAAAACCAGCTGTCATAGCGATTGCTTTCAAATCATTTGTCGCTCTCGCCATTAAATCACCAGTACGATTTTTTTGATAAAAAGTCGGCGTCATCTTAAGTAAATGCCCCATAAATTTAGAGCGCATCGTTTTCTCAAGTACGAATGCACCGCCAAACAATTGATGTTGCCATACGAAAGTGAGGCCATATCCAACGATCGTAACCCCTATTAAAATAAGAATAGACTGTATAATAGCTTCGTTCGATAACGTTCCTGTTTTTATGTTATCTATCGTAACCCCTAACACTTTCGGGGGAATCACTTCAACTATATTCACAATTAAAAGAGCTCCAATGGCAATACTATATCTCTTCCAGTGCTCCCTAAAAAACCATTTTAGCTTTAGTAATACTGATAACAATGTAACCTCTCCCTTCTCGTTCTCGTTTACCTCTCATTTCTTTATCCACTATCCAGACCTATCACATTTACATTTCGTAACCCATACAATCTCATCACATTTTTCCACCTTCCAAAGTTTTTTATCGGAACTAAACAAGGGAAAATAAACAAAAAAAAGCATACCGCCGCTTGACGATATGCACAGGAATGCATAAAAGCGTACGTTACGATATACGCAACGTACGCTTTTTATAAGACAAAGATGCCCTATATATCCGTACGGGTTGCGTAATGATATGAATGTTTTCTGCCATTTAACAGAGCTAAGCCCATTACATTTACGATTACAATCATTACGCACACCCCTTTCATTTATTTTCCATTTATAATCTTACAACTTTATTGAGTATTCTGTCAATTATTTTTTCACACTTTAAATAAAAATATATGATACACCATTTTGAAATAAGGGAATGTTCTGTAAGAAAGGGCATACAAAATAAAAAAAGAATAAGAAATCGTTTTCACAAACATTTCATTTGAAAAATGTTATCAAACCCCCTACAATCACCTTATACTCACTCTTACAAGTTGCTATTTTAGGAGGACTAATCATGACAACTAGCAATACGTACAAATTTTATTTAAACGGAGAATGGAGAGAAAGCTCTTCAGGAGAAACAATCGAAATTCCATCTCCATACTTACACGAAGTAATTGGACAAGTACAAGCAATTACTCGCGGAGAAGTAGATGAAGCAATTGCATCTGCAAAAGAAGCTCAAAAATCATGGGCGGAAGCTTCTCTACAAGATCGCGCAAAGTATTTATATAAATGGGCTGATGAGCTCGTAAATATGCAAGATGAAATTGCCGATATCATTATGAAAGAAGTCGGTAAAGGATATAAAGATGCGAAGAAAGAAGTTGTTCGTACAGCTGACTTTATTCGTTACACGATCGAAGAAGCTTTACATATGCACGGAGAAAGCATGATGGGCGATAGCTTCCCTGGCGGAACGAAATCTAAACTTGCGATCATCCAACGCGCACCACTTGGTGTCGTATTAGCAATCGCACCATTTAACTACCCAGTAAACTTATCTGCTGCAAAACTTGCACCAGCATTAATTATGGGTAACGCTGTTATTTTCAAACCAGCAACTCAAGGTGCAATTAGTGGTATTAAAATGGTTGAAGCACTTCACAAAGCTGGCCTTCCAAAAGGTCTTGTAAACGTAGCTACAGGACGCGGTTCTGTAATTGGTGACTACTTAGTAGAACACGAAGGCATCAATATGGTATCGTTCACAGGTGGTACAAACACAGGTAAACATTTAGCGAAAAAAGCTTCAATGATTCCACTTGTATTAGAACTTGGTGGTAAAGATCCTGGTATCGTTCGTGAAGATGCTGACTTACATGATGCTGCAAACCATATCGTAAGCGGTGCATTCTCTTACTCTGGTCAACGTTGTACAGCTATTAAACGTGTACTTGTACACGAAAACGTAGCGGACGAGCTTGTTAGCTTATTAAAAGCGCAAGTGGCTGAACTATCAGTTGGATCTCCAGAACAAGACAGCACAATCGTTCCATTAATCGACGACAAGTCTGCTGACTTCGTTCAAGGTTTAGTTGACGACGCTGTAGAAAAAGGTGCTACAATCGTTATCGGTAACAAACGTGAGCGTAACTTAATTTACCCAACATTAATCGATCACGTAACAGAAGAGATGAAAGTTGCTTGGGAAGAGCCATTCGGCCCAATCCTTCCAATCATCCGTGTTTCTTCAGATGAGCAAGCAATTGAAATTGCTAACAAATCAGAGTTCGGTCTGCAAGCAAGCGTCTTCACTAAAGACATTAACAAAGCATTTGCAATTGCTAACAAAATCGAAACGGGTTCTGTTCAAATTAACGGACGCACAGAGCGCGGCCCTGACCACTTCCCATTCATCGGTGTAAAAGGTTCAGGTATGGGCGCACAAGGTATTCGTAAGAGCCTTGAGTCTATGACACGTGAAAAAGTAACTGTATTAAACTTAGTTTAATCTTATAAAAAGAAGCTGATCTATTTATAGATCAGCTTCTTTTCTATATAAATACTTCCAAAAACGGAGTATTTCGTTCTACTTCCGATTTGGTTTTCCAAATCGAACTAAAACATGCCATAATAATTTTAATTCCTGAAGCACTTCTTCATAAGTTCCACGATCACTCCAAGATAATGGATTGCGTTTCAAATCCACTACAGCAGAGCCAATTATATTTGCATCGATACAATGATTCCGTGCAATGCGTCTTGCTAAAGATGGCATTTTTGAACCTCTAAAATCCATCGGAACTTCGTCTACCGCAAGTACAAAACCGATGTGCCAATACAAATCAATAGCATACTTCAGGCAAATTTCTTCTAAAACTTTTCCTACATCCGTACCCTTAAATGAAGGATCTGCAACAAGCGCTTCCACGTCTTCTTTTAGAGAAATCTCTCCATGAATCTGCGCTTCAATATAATGATTAAGATTACGGGCTGGCTCTTTGCTTACTAAATCTATAAACGGCCTTTTCAGGTTAGCCAGTAAATGATTAATTAATATTGTTGGCGTCAAATTCCCTTCACCGATTGCAAAATCTCTTACGAATGTCTCTTCCAAAAGAGCAGCTAAAATCATATCAAACTCCTCGTAAGTCCCCTTTTCTTTCGGATCTTGATGCGAATCTAAATATGTATATGTAGAACGCGAAGAAACTTTTGGAGATAAGAGAAAATAACAGGAACCAAAACGCGGAGCCGGCCCATCTGGATGTAACATTAAATTTAGCGCTCCGTATTTTGGACGTTGATCATTCGTTACGCCTTCTAATTGATATGCCCCTCCAAATATTCTCTTTTCCCAAAGGTCACGTTCACCACCAGGATAAGCAGATACGCTTCCATTAGATAGCAATGTTTCAAACTGACTTTTATATACTCCTTGCTCAAATAGTGCTTCAGCAACACTTTTCTTACTCGAATCTAGTCTGTCTGGATGAAAGTGTAAAGCAATCCTTGCGTGAGATTTTAAATTAGCGACAGCCTCTTCAAATATTTCATCTGTAATATTAGACATTTTAAGTATATGATTAATCGTTGCTTTAGCCTCACGTTTTTCGTTCTCTGCATATTTTGAAATATACTCTAAAGCAAATAATTGAGATCTTGATAATTCCATAATCAAACCTCTCCTTTAATTAAAATGACCTTAATCATTTCAATTACAAGCTTATTCTTTCCTTCTTATGAAACGAACCTGATTTATTTAAAAACGTAATTTACTAAATCTTAATTATGCATACACGCATTTTTCATAGGCAAATGTACACATTCTAAAGAAATTTGATACCCTAGCCATCGCTCAGCAATATGTTCAAATGATAAAACAGATCCCGTTGTAAAAAAACGATGTTTCGGATTCAGATTGTCAGACAAAATTCCTTTGTGCTGTAAAATGGTACTTAACTCTATCGCCGTTTCTTCTGCAGAACTAATAATCGTTATGTCTTCTCCTAGTTCCTTTTTTATATAGGACTCTAAAAGTGGATAATGCGTACATCCAAGAATTAACGTATCTATATCTTCTTTCGTTAATGGAAGTAAAGCTTGTTTCACTTGCTGCGTGACATATGCTGTATCTTCTAATTGATTTTCTACAACTGTGGCTAAAGTCGGGCAAGCATAGCTATGCACTTCCAAATATGTATCCAGCTCGTGTAATGCTTTTTCATACATATTAGATTTTATCGTACCTACAGTTCCAATTACCCCGATTTCCCCTTTCTTTGTAACTTTAATTGCCGCTCTTGCTCCTGGATGTATAACGCCAATAACTGGAATGGAAAGTGCTTCTTGCAGCGCATTCAATGCAGCAGCTGCAGCAGTATTACATGCTACGACTAGCGCTTTTAATGGAAACTGTTTGAGGAACTTAACCATTTCAAATACGAAAGATTGCACCTCCTCTACACTTCTTGGCCCATACGGACAACGCTTATTATCACCAATATAATAAATGCTTTCTTTAGGCAATTGTCTTATAATTTCGCTCGCAACTGTTAATCCCCCAACACCCGAATCTAGCACACCTATTACTGAATGTTTATGACATACAGACATTTACTTCATCCCCTTTTCAATCATCTAGCGCTAATAACATGTATTATATTACGAAAATTCAAATATCACATAACAATCCCTCTTACTTTTAATCACAAACTCTTCTCTATAATCTGATTATTACTATATCCATTGACGTATAAAAATACATTTGTTACTCTTAAAGACGTTAATTTAATATTTAAATCCTCATTCGTATCTCGGTGAGGTAGAGGTTGCAATCATTAAGAGTATCATTTCAGGAGATGTAGTGGCATTGATGAAGGAATGAGAAAGGAATGGTTGCCGAAGTAAGTCGTGTCCACCATGCACGCTTGCTGGGTCTGCATTTAATAAGTGCAGAACTGTCACAAACGTTTCGTTTGTGGAGAGCTATCGAGAGGTATGTCGTGGGTTTCTTATAAGATAGAAAGCATGTAGCGGCAAATTACATGCTTTTTTTGTTTTGTTTGGGACTTCTCTTCCTAACTCAGGAAGACATACATATCTCCTCGCTTGACTTGGTTATACTAACTTTGGAGGTATTTTCTATGCAACAAAAAAAATGGGGCTTTTGGGTACTAACAGCTTTCGTTGTCGGTAACATGGTTGGCGCTGGTATTTTCATGGTGCCAAGTACGTTGGCACAAACAGCAAGCCCACTCGGTGTCACTTTAGCTTGGTTAACTACAGGGTTTGGTGTTTTAATGCTAGCTCTTGTTTTCGGTAATTTAGCAATTCGTCGTCCTGATTTAACGACAGGGCCACAAAGTCATGCATATGCTTTATTCTCAACACCAAAAAAGAAAAAAATGGCTGGCTTCAGTATGGTATGGGGATATTGGGTTGCAAACTGGGCAAGTAACGTTGCCATCATTACATCATTTGCGGGATATTTATCACTCTTCTTCCCAATTATGAAAGATACGCGACTACTATTTTCAATCGGTTCGTTTAACGTAGAAGTCGGAAAACTAATTACATTTACGATTTGTTCCATCTTACTTTGGGGAACTCATATTATATTAACAAACGGTGTAAGCGGAGCTGGAAAACTAAACTTCTTAGCAACAACAACGAAAGTAACTGGATTCCTTTTATTCATCGTCGTTACGTTATTTGCATTCGAAGCTTCTAAATTTGGACAATGGTACACACCGATGATTGATAAATCAGGGGCATCACACGGTCTTCTTTCACAAGTGAATTTAGCTGCTCTTACAACGCTTTGGGCGTTTATCGGAATTGAATCAGCCGTTCTTTTATCCAACCGTGCTGTTTCTCCAAAAACGGTAAAACGCGCAACAGTTGCGGGATTACTTATTACAGTTGCCATCTACTTAGGAATTACAATTTTAACAATGGGTGTACTTCACGTTGATAAATTACAAGCTTCTGAACGTCCATTAGCAGATGCACTAAACGCTGCAATGGGTCACGGCGGCGGGAAACTGATGGCATTACTTGCTCTTACTTCCCTGTTCGGTTCTATCTTAGGCTGGATTTTATTAAGCTCAGAAGTACCTTATCAAGCAGCAAAAGAAGGTTTCTTCCCTTCCTTCTTCACGAAAACAAATAAAAAAGGAAGTCCAATTTACTCATTACGATTAACAAACATTATGTCGCAAGTATTCCTATTCTCAACATTATCAGGAACCATTGCGGAAGCTTATACATTCGTTATTACTGTATCAACACTAGCATACCTCATTCCATATCTCGTTTCACCAATCTTCCAGCTAAAACTAGTCGTAACTGGTGAAACGTATAAAAATGAAATGCGGGCAAGGATTACGGACGGCATAGTTGCAGTGATTGCACTTTGCTACGCACTATGGGTTATTAAAACGGGTGCAGCCGATATAAAAACATTCCTTCTCGGAATTGGTTTATTCGTAATCGGCTTTGCCTTCTATCCATTAATGAATCGTGATCAGAAAAAAAATAACGAAAAGAAAGACGGGCAAGTTGCATAACGCAATTTGCTCGTTTTTTCTTTTGCAAAACATATATAATAGAACAAAGAGGTGAAAAACATGTCAATCGAATCACTATGGAGCAGCCGTTTCCAACAACATATTCAAAATATCATTACATACTTTGCACGTATGATTAACGGTTTACTATATAGCTTTATCTTTATTTCATGCGTTGGTGCATATTATTATGCTCAATTTCTAAAAGCATCTCCTTCTAAAGGAATATCTTTAATAATTATAACGATTGTACTTACGTTCATTATAACGAGATGCCCTATCCGTACATTTATTCAAAAACCTGATGCTGTCTATTTGCTTGCATTAGAAGAGAAACTAACATCCTATTTCAAAAAATCTCTTCTATACAATTACATCATTCAGCTTTTTCCATTATTATTTACGTTCCTTATTCTCGTTCCACTTGCTATGCAATCATTGCAATTAACTGTACCTTTTTTATGTACAATCTTTATCGTGTTAATGATTACGAAAGCCTGGAACATGTACATACATTGGATGTGGCGTGATAGTCATGAAAAGAACATATGGCTTATCATTCGTATTGCTTGTAACGCACTCCTTATTTATATGCTGTTTTATGCGTCAAATGTTCTCATATTAGGCGGATTACTCTTACTACTTGCTTTCCTGCTTCTATACACGAAAAAACAGCCTACAAAACGAATACCGTGGGATTACATAATCGAGCAAGAAGAAAAAATGAACGTTCGTTTTTATCAATTTGCTAGCATTTTCACAGATGTTCCGCAACTAAATAAGCAAGTAAATAAAAGAAAATGGCTTACAAATTGGATTGAACCTTTATTACATAAAAAACGAGCAACTTTCTTCTACTTACATACACTAGCATTTTTACGTGGAAATGATTATTTCGGTATATATATTCGCTTAGGATTGATTGGTGCTTTCGCCTTATATTTCATACCAAATATATACGTAAAAGGCGCTATCGCTTACATCGTTCTATATATGATTTCTATGCAGCTCCGTTCACTGTGGAAATATTTTTCGGGAAATATTATTATAGCATTATATCCAATCCATACTGAAGAAAGAATGAATCAATTTCTTCGCTTAATCTTTATATTGCTAATCATTCAACTCATTATATTTTCAATTGTTATACTCCTTGCTACAGGACAAATTTTACATAGCCTTATCATTATGATTATCGGGTTACTCTGGATCAAATTTATTATTGTACCAAAAACGAAGCAACGCGTTTCTTCGTTTTAACGAAAAGAAATATCTTAAAAGCCAAGGAGCAAATAAATTATCTCCTTGGCTTTTTTATTTTGCTTCCTCAAACAAGAATCATCGAAACAACCGATATTTTATGATTTTCACATACAAAAACGATAATACATGTTTACGTCCTAATAAAAAGGGTATTTATTAAATTAACAGAGTAAAGGAGGGGCCTATATTGTGAATAAAAAAACGGAACAATTGAAGCATCACGTTACGGACAATCAATGCAAACATGCTTTAACAACAAACCAAGGGGTAAAAATAGCCGAAGATGAATTTTCTTTAAAGATGGGCTTAAGAGGCCCAACCTTAATGGAGGATTTCCACTTTCGCGAGAAAATGACCCATTTTGATCATGAACGAATTCCTGAAAGAATTGTTCATGCGCGCGGAGTTGGCGTACATGGTTATTTTCAGCTTTATGAATCGTTAGAAGCCTATACAAAAGCAGATTTCCTTACTAATCCTTCAAAGAAAACACCTGTATTTGTACGGTTCTCAACCGTTCAAGGTTCTAAAGGATCCAACGACACAGTAAGAGATGTACGTGGATTCGCCACAAAATTTTATACAGATGAAGGAAACTATGATTTAGTGGGTAATAATATGCCAGTATTCTTTATCCAAGATGCTATTAAATTTCCTGATTTTGTCCATGCAGTTAAACCAGAGCCACATAATGATATTCCTCAAGGAGCTAGCGCTCATGATACCTTTTGGGATTTTGTTGCACATAATCCTGAGTCCACTCATATGGTCATGTGGCAAATGAGCGACCGTGCTATTCCGCGTAGTTTACGAATGATGGAAGGGTTTGGAGTTCACACATTTCGACTCATTAACGCAGAAGGAAAAGCCCATTTCGTAAAGTTTCACTGGAAACCTGTCCTTGGGGTTCATTCATTAGTGTGGGATGAAGCTCAAAAGATTGCTGGGAAAAATCCTGATTTCCATCGTCAAGATTTATATGAAGCAATTGAAAAAGGGGATTATCCTGAATGGGAGCTTGGATTACAGTTAATTCCAGAAGAAGATGAGCATGCATTTGATTTTGATATTTTAGATCCAACGAAATTATGGCCAGAAGAAGAAGTTCCCGTAAAATTAGTTGGTAAAATGACATTGAACAAAAATGTTGATAACTTCTTTGCTGAAACAGAGCAGGTAGCTTTTCACCCTGGTCATGTCGTACCAGGTATTGATTTTTCAAATGACCCTCTTCTGCAAGGAAGATTATTCTCCTATACAGATACACAATTATCTCGTTTAGGGGGTCCTAATTTCCATCAAATTCCTATCAATCAGCCCGTATGTCCTTTTCATAATAATCAACGTGATGGTATGCATCAAATGCAAATTCATCGCGGTCAAACAAGCTATCATCCTAATGGCTTAAATAACAATCAACCAGCAACCGTCCAAGCCGAACAGGGCGGATATGAACATTATCAAGAAAAGATTGATGGACATAAAATTAGAGGTCGCAGTAAAAGCTTTCTTAACTTTTATTCTCAGGCTAAACTTTTCTACAATAGTATGAGCCCTATTGAAAAGCAACACATAAAAGAAGCTTTTTGCTTTGAAGTTGGGAAGTGTAAATCAGACATGGTGAAGGCAAATGTAATTGCTCTCCTAAACCACGTCGATCGTCAATTAGCACAAGAAGTCGCTAACATTATTGGAGCTCCTTTACCTAAGGAAAATCACGAAGTAAATTCAGATGCAAAATCACCTGCACTCAGCATGTCCAATACTATTTTTAAATCTGATTCCAAAAATGTTGCAATTCTATTAAATGGTGACCCAAGCGTCTCCCTTCTGTCTGAATGGATTCAAGCTTTTGCACAGCACCGAATTAACTATAGCATCATAGATAATAAAATTTATCAGTTCAATGATTCCATCAAAGTAACGGATACTTATACAACTGCAGACTCCTCCCTTTTTGATGCGGTATTAGTGTTTAGTAGCGAATCTGCCATTCAACCCCCTGTTTTAGAATTTGCAGAAACTACTTTTAAACACTTTAAACCGATAGCCTATGTCCTTAGCTATCCTCATGCTTTAGACCATAGTAAGGTAAAACTGGATGGAGCAGGAGTTTACAACTTAACAAACACTTCAATTGAGTCATTTATAGAAGGCATTGCCCAAGGACGATTCTGGAACCGATAATATAATGTAAGGAGCGGATTAGAATGAGTAAAAAAATTGCTATTTTAATAACGGATTATTTCGAGGACACAGAATACACAGAGCCAGTAGAAGCTTTTAAACAAAAGGGATATAAATTAACAACTATTGAAATGGAAAAAGGGAAAACGGTACACGGTAAACAAGGAAAAAGTGAAGTCGTGATTGATAAAAGTATTGATGATGTTTCTCCAGAGAACTTTGATGCCCTCTTCATACCAGGCGGGTTCTCCCCAGATATACTTCGTGCAGATGAACGTTTTGTTCGCTTTAGTAAAGCATTTATGGATGCGGACAAACCCGTTTTCGCTATTTGTCACGGACCTCAGCTACTCATCACTGCACAAACACTTGAAGGACGTGATGTCACTGGATATAAATCTATTGAAGTCGATTTAAAAAACGCCGGCGGAAACTTTCACGATAAAGAAGTAGTTGTATGCCAAAATCAGCTAGTAACAAGTAGACAACCGGAAGACATCCCAGCGTTTATTGAAGAATCGTTGCGTATATTAGGATAGTTATTAGAGGTTAATCAAAGTAGCTATTTAGCTACTTTGATTAACCTTTTTATTTGTATGAAAAACAAAAAAGAATATCATTTTTAATGATTTTTTTATACACCCTCTTTTCTCTCCCTAAAACTTCTAATCACTTTTCATAGGCAGTTCTCATATAGTGAAAATGACTATACGATTCCTATCCATAAGTTAAATAATGATTTCGCACATATATAAATACAAAAGATGGGAGCCTAACTATGAACAATAATCCACCTTCTCCGCCCCAAGACAACTCCGAAAACAATAGCCGTGATATTACACTGCAAACATTACGGGTCATTGGACTCATCGTCCTTATTAGTGGTTATATCCTCGTTGCTCTCTCAGAAGTAGGTGAGCTGAAAACCTTATTAACAAATCCGAATGCTAACCCTGATTTAGCTGAAGTTGACCCGTTCTAAAAATTATATAAAAAGCGAGTCCCAGTATAACTGGTTCGCTTTTATATAGTTTCATCCAATTTGAGAAACATTTCTCTCATCCTCATACTTCTCTTTCCCTATCGCCTTCATAAATAATAAAATACTGCTCATACCAACGATAAAATACAGAGCACTCATGCCCCAAGATGCAAGAAATGAACCTAGCATAACACCTAATGCCCCGTTCATTTTTGCCACTTGAAAAACCATTCCGTTAATCGCCATATATGAACCTCTCGCCTCATTTGGCACCATATCTGCCATAATAGATTGACGCACTGGCACATACATCATCTCGCCTACTGTTTGGAAAAGCCCTGCAATTAATAAAATCCATAAGCTATTGCTCGTTCCGAGTATTGTAAATCCAATTGTATAAATGAATAAACCTACATATAAGATTTTCAAATCGTTGAAGCTTTTCAGCATTTTAATAAGAAGTGCTGAACATAACACAACTAAAATTGTATTCTCTGCAGAAATCCAGCTCAGCATGCGAATCCCTGTTAAATCAAACGTAATACCATTCCCGAATAAAAAGTGCACCGTTTCAAATTCCTTCTGCAAGCGAACACCTAAATAATTATTAATTTGAAACTCTAAAGACAATGTACATATACTCGCTGCACAAAAAATTAAAAACGCTCTATCTTTCATTACAACTTTATAACTATCTGCCATATCTTTTAATACATTTTTCTTCTCTACTGTTTTTCTCACTACATACACTTCTTCCATATATACAGCCATCACATATAAAGTAATAATTGCAACAAGCGTTAATACGATAAACAATTGCAATCTATAGTTTTCAAATAGTAATCCACCAAATATTGCTCCAATCGCAATGGATAAATTAATAGCCCAATAATTAATGCTGTACATCACTTTTCGATTCTCAGGTGTACTCACATCAATTAACATCGCCTCTGTCGCAGGATTCATAAGTCCAGATCCTAAACTATTCACTAGCATAAAGATAAATGTTAACCACGGTGAATCTACATAATCCGAATTCGCAACTCCCATACAAGCAATGGAAATGACTTGTATACTTTGACCGATAATCATCACTTTTTTACGCCCAAGCCGGTCTCCAACATATCCACCGTATAAACCAATTACTAATGAAGCTATGACATTAATAAGTAGTAACGCACCAGCAATCGCACTACCTAACTTTATTGAAAAATAAATCGCCATAAATGGAAAAATCATCGTGGACACAGTACGTGTTAAAAACGAAGTTATAATTCTAATCTTTATATTTCGATGCATACTCCAAAACCCCATTGTTTCCCCCTCCTTATGCTTACTTATTTTACTTTGAAAAAAAGGAAGAAAAAGGTTAGAATATTCTAAAGAATTTCCCCTTTTATATTAGAAGGAAGTGTATATATGAAAATTATGGACTATTACATTAGACTAAGACTACATGCACAAGATCAACAGCATATGCGAAATAGCTTACAAGAATTAACGGATGTTTTATATTGCAGTACGAAAAACGTAAAGATTTTATTAAAGAAAATGAGCGAGGAACAATTAATTAGCTGGACTCCAGGGCGAGGCCGCGGAAATAAAACGGAAATTCTATTTATACATAATTTCGTAGAAGCGATTGAATCCTATACAGATGAACTGTTAGCGCAAGAAAAATTAAAGGATGTTTTTCTTCTTTTAAAAGAACCCCTCCCCCTTGCACTTCAAAAAAAGATAGAAAATAAACTACATCATCATTTTGGATACGAACCTTCAAATGATATGTACGACATATTAAAAATTCCTATATCGAGAAAGATAGTCCCATTAGATCCGGCTTTTGTGGCTGTAACTACAGAGAGCCATCTTACGAGTCAAATTTTTGATACGTTAGTCGTTTATAACGATGTTACGGAAAAAATGGAACCGCACATTGCGCATACGTGGGAATTAAGTGAAGACGGGCTGACATGGACTTTTTATTTACGAAAGGATGTATATTTTCATAACGAAACAGTTTTAACTTCTAAAGATGTACGATTTTCATTTGAAAGACTAAAAGAAGTTCACTCTCCTTTCGAATGGTTAACAGAAGAAATTGTTCAAATTGAAACGCCATCACCACTGCAAATTCGATTTCATTTAGCAAAACCCAATTTATTTTTCTTACACTATGTAAGTTCCATACAACTCGCAATTTTACCGCGTGATACGAGTATTCAAAATCATCATTATATAGGTACTGGACCTTTCAAACTTGCTCATTACTCTGAAGATAATATCGTACTCGAAGCGTTCACTCATTATTTTAAAGAGCGCGCGTTATTAGACCGTATTGAATTTTGGGGTATTCCTGACCATGTGCAAATAGATGCTGATTATGAACTACCAAACGAAGAGGAAAATGAAAGGCATGATATACAAATAGAAGAAATAGGTTGTATTTATGCTAGCTTCAACTTAAAAAAACCTGGTCCTCATCACGACATTTACTTTCGAAAAGCTTGGAGAGAACTATATGATGTTGAAATGATACTTCGTAACATAGAGGGTAGACGGACAATTGCTGCATCAAGCTTCTTCCCTGATAGAAGCCGCCTTGCAACAAGAAGATCCTACTCTTTAGAAAAAGCAAAAGAGTATTTGAAAAAGAGTACATATAATGGAGAAACGATACATATTTACTTCTTCGCATTTAAAGATAGTGCAAATGATGCATATTTCTTAAAAGAACGATGTGAAAGTTTAGGTATACAAGTAGCGCTTCACCCATTTCCCGTTTCAGATTATATGGATCGCTCTATTGATAAACATGCTGATATTATTTTCATGGGAGAAGTCTTTGCTGCCAATCATGAAATTGCATTCTTAAATGTATTTAAAAATAAAAGTTGCTTCGTAAATCGGTTCATGGACCCGCACTACGAAAAACAAATTAACTGTTTACTAGATACATTTTTACTAGAAGAAAATAAAGAAAAGCGTTATGAACTCATGTATGAGATTGAAGAGTTTTTACAAGCAGAACACATCATTTTATTTAACTATCACGTTTTAAAAAGAAAAACATACCCTTCTTCTTTAAAAAACGTAACAATTGATTCATTTGGTTGGGCAAATTTTGCGAAGTTATGGATACAACCATCCACGTATTAAAGTGTGAGTTTTTATAAAAGGAGAAGGTACTACATCCTTAGTAGTACCTTCTTCACATACTATTATTTAATTACTCCATCTAAATGATCTTTCAAGTTCACTAAAAACTTCTCAATATCCGGATTCTTCACCACATCATAACAAGCAAAACTCTTTAACGGACTCATACCGAGAAACTTTTGCACGCGGTGTAAATGACTAAGCGCTGATTCTAAACTTTCTCCTTCAAAGAACTTCGTCTTATCTCCAAATGCTTTTTCAGGTGCATTCCAAGTTGTAGAGAACATATACTCTTTCTCTTTTAATAAACCACCTGTTCCATATTCATCTGCACCTTTAAAGAACAAACCGTATTCATATACTTCATCCATATACGTTTTAAATAAGCCCGGTACACTAAACCAATAAATCGGTGTTTGATAAATAACAACATCGGCCCATAAAAACTTATCTTGTTCTTCTTTAATATTGTAACCATCTTGAATCGTTGTTGTTTTCACATGATGATTCTCGCCTAATACAGTAACCATATAATCTACTAACGTTCTATTTAATCGTCCTTCCTTTGTACCGTATTTTTCATGTCCATTTATAATAAATATATTTTTCATCGTTTTTCTCTCCCCTATATGATCTACTCTTCGGCTATTAAGCCGAGTTGCTGCTGTAGTGTAAGATTATCTTCTAAATGCCAATCTTCCGTTATCTTTCCGTCTTTCACATGTAAAATATCAATTGCAAAAAAATTAATTTTCTTACCATTATGCGTTCCTGTAAAAGAAAGACGGGCTGTTACTTTATCACCAACAACTAATAAGTCTTCAATCTCACAATGTATATCAGGCACAACTTTACGAAAATTTTGCGCTGCAAACTTTAATCCTTCAATGCCTTGTGGTCGCCCTTTCGGCAATGTATTATCGAAAAATTTTTCAGCAACAGTCTGCGGAATAAGTTCCTCCTTACCTGTATCCCAAAATGCATAAAAACGCTGCGCCGCATGAACCATTTCTGTCACTTCTTTTTTACTTAGTGAGGGATCAATTGTCATTGCTTTTGGCCTTGGCATTTCTTTTAATAACTGGACTTCAGTTTTTTGTTCCACACCACATGCTACAAGCACAATACAAATAACAAACAAACTAAGGAATCCAAATAACTTTTTTATCCCCATGGAAATCACCACCTCCTCATATAAATCCTTTATGTTTCGTATTGCTATTGTATATGCACTAACTTCATTTATGGAAGTAGTGATATTTTTTTCATATAGTTACCAAAAGTATAGTTTTGTGATACTATAAAGCAAATTCATCCAAAAAAATTTTATGGAGGCTAGTTCCATGAACAATATAGATCCAGTTGAATTAACGAAAGGTTTACCTGGCATACCTTGTCCTATCGCTAAAACGCTTGATGTAATTAGTACAAAATGGACGTTTTTAATCATTCGTGATCTTCTTATCGAAGGAACATTACGCTTTAGTGATTTACAAAAATCAATGAATGGTATGAGTCCAAAAACATTATCGCTTCGACTAAAAGAATTAGAGTCTCAAGGCATTATAACGAGAAAAGTATATCCAGAAGTTCCGCCTCGTGTAGAGTACACATTAACGGATAAAGGAAAGCAATTAGAGGGGATTTTTATTGAATTAAAACGGTTTGGGTTAAGCTTATAAAACAAAAACCCCTTACCGTCGTAAGGGGTTTTATTACTTCGCAAAACTTTCAGCCAACTGTTTCTCTCTCCACATAAATGTAATGCCGAGACCAACTATTAAAACAACGCCTGAAAATGCATATGGATAATGAATATTCATATCAAATAATATTCCGCCCATCGCTGGCCCTGCGATATTTCCTAAACTCGTATAAGTCGAGTTCATCCCAGCAACGAATCCTTGCTCTTTTCCAGCTGCTTTTGATAAAAACGTCGTTAAAGCTGGACGAAGTAAATCAAATGCTAAGAAAATGAAGCAAGTAACGAGAAGTACAATCCAATAATTAAAGACTACAGTTGAGACGAATGCTAATACTGCACCTACAATTAAACATATTTGGATTAATACTTTCTCACCGAACATGTCTACCAATTTGCCAAACATAAATACTTGCACAACTACCCCAAAGATTGAACTGATTGTAATAATTGCTGCAATATCTTTCGGCGAGAAACCAAATTTATGATCTGAGAATAAGCTAAACACTGTTTCATACGCTGATAATCCGAATGCGAGTACAAATACGATAATAAATGCAATTGCATACATTGGATTTAATGATTTCTTTAAATCACCAATAAAACTTGATTCTTTCGTATTAGAAGAAATCTCTGCAAGTTCTTCTTTCGTTAACGGTTCTTTTAAAATAAAGATTGAAATCACACATGCTATAAAAGCAATTGCTGCTGCAACGAAAAACGGCACACGTATACCGTATTCTGCAATAAATCCGCCGATTCCAGGCCCTATAATGAATCCAGTACTAATAGCCGCAGATAAGTATCCCATCGCCTTTGGACGTTCCTGAATAGATGTAATATCCGCAACATATGCCGTAACACCAGGCATAATAAAAGCAGCACTAATTCCGCCTAATACCCTTGCTACATAAAGCATCCATACATCTTTTCCCAATCCAAAAAGAAGCTCTGAAACACCAAAAATAAATAATCCAATGATTATCATTTTCTTCCTACCGTAAAGATCAACCCATCGGCCTGTAATAGGTGAAGTAATGAGCTGTGCCATTGCAAACACTGCAACGAGATAGCCCATCGTCTTCCCAGTTAAATGCATATCATTCATAAAGGACGGCATAACCGGAATGATTAATCCAATCCCTAAAAAAGCGATAAATATATTACTCAAAAGAATAACCAATACCATCTTTTGTTCTTTTATCGGTTTCTTCACTTTTTAACACCTCTTCCCGTAAGTTCCTCTCAAAAAATAATACCCAAGAAGCTTTTTCTTTATCCTGCTCTTTGCGGGCTAGTAATGAGTGAGGATGCCTCCACTCATTAGAATTTCACTCTATCCTTCTACACATACATAAGTATTAGGTGAATGACTATCATTCAGTTTTCCTCAAAAATGAACCTACCTTTTCAGACAGGTTCATCTTACTACTTCTTTATATGTAGTGCATGTGTTAAAAAATCTAGTACTTCTGCCTTTTGCAAATCCACTTGCTCATCATCTTTATGATCATATAAATAAACTTGTTCCGCTGCTGATTCAACAAGAGCGATAAATAACTTCGCTGTTCTCTCTGCGTGAACCGAATCACGAATTTCACCGGCTTCTTTCGCCTCACTTAAAAATTCGCTTAACCACATATAAAGAGGCTCATACACAGCTTCCCACTCTTTTATATGTTCAGTAGATGCAAGACCTGCATACATTAAAGCTTGTATTTCACGGTATTCCTCTATAAAGTGAAACACCGCATCGATTACTTGTGCCACTTTATTTGAAAAAGGTACATCTTTTTGTACTTTTTCTTTCACTGCAAGTATCATCTTTTCAACCATCACTTCTGCTATTGCAGGCATAACAGATAGCTTAGAAGGAAAATATAAATAGAAAGTTCCTTGCGCAATGCCAGCTAATTTCACGATATCAGAAATCTTCGTTTTTTCAACGCCCTTTTCCTGAAACACTTCAATAGCTGCATAGACAATTTTCTCTTTTTTATTCATCATCTAAACCCTTTCACACGCATATTGAATGACTGTCACTCATTTTATAAGATAATCGATTGTACTGTCAATGATAGTGAACTCTAAGAGGAAATCGTTTTTTTATAATAAAATCTCCTAATAAACAATTAGGAGATAAAAATGCAATATATCTTTAAGAAAGTGCCTTTAATCCTGTCACTCCACATACAATAAGAAACACACTAATGATACGCGCTTTACTTTTCGACTCACCAAACAAGAACATGTTTAACAAAACTGCACCTGCTGTTCCGATACCAATCCAAACCGCATACGCGACACTTACTTGTAAAAATAAGAAGGAAGTATACAAAAATGCGAAGGATGTAGCAAACCCACCTATATAAATCGCACCATTGGCTAATGTCTTATCTTTACTATACATTTTAAGTCCTATCACACCGACTATTTCACTAATTGCAGCACAAAATACGAAAAACCAACCCATTTTTAAGCAGCTCCTTCCACAGTTTCTTCTTTATTATCAGCTAGCTTTAAACCGATAACGCCAGCTACAACCATCACGATAAAAAATAACTTCCCTACACTGAAACTTCCACCGAAAAGAAATACATCCATTAAGAAAGTACCTACCGTACCAGCTCCGGCGAAAACAGCATATACAGTCCCTGTTGCAAGATGTTCACACGCTTTAGAAAGGAAGTGAAAATCAACAGCGATAACTCCTAAAATAATAATCCAATGCCACCAAGTATTGGCTGTATTAAAACCAAACACCCAAAAAATTTCAAAGATACATGTTAATATGACATATAACCAAGCTTTATTTTTCATACCTCTCACCTCTTATGACTGACTATCAGTCATTTTTGTTTTAAAAAAATATACTCTTTCATCAATACTATATAAAAACAACTATCATCCTCATTTACCATTGTATTTGTTCCATTTCTAAGCTAACTGCATCCTGTCACATAAAAATGACTGAATGTCATTCATATATATTGTACATGAACATTTTAAAAACTGTCAATGCCGAAAGTTTATTTAAAATTTCTTTCATCTGATTTGTATATTTCTTAATAATCTGTCAATACTGCTAGTAACATAATATTTTCTCCACTCCCCCTTGGAGAGATCCCTTGAATGGAGCAGTTAGCTTTTGCTAGCTGCTCTTTTTTATTTATCCGCACACTATGATGAAATACTCATAGATCAAATCCATTTTTCATCACATAACAACATCTATTTATTTTCCAATGAGCTTTTGTATGCACTAATTTTATTCTCGAGCATCTTCTCTGTAACTTCTAAGTTTTCTCTTTGAATCTGAATAGATTTCCTATGATCTTCTAGGAGCTGTAAACGAGCTTCTGTTGTATGCTCCCCTTCTGTATATAATCTAGCGTATTCTCTTATTTTCGCTATTGGCATTTGCGTTTGTTTTAATTTCATTACAAACTGCAACCACTTTATATGTGACTCTTCGTAAAGTCGATTTCCATTTGTATCACGATTTGCAATTAATATATTTTCCTTTTCATAATAACGTAGTGTATGTGTGCTCACGCCTAATAATTTTGCTACCTCGCTAATTGTGTACATACTAAAACTCCCTTCACATGCTTACCCTCATATATTTTATAACCGTATCAAATTTATAAAAAACGTTTGACTTAGAGTATACTCTAACAAATACAATCTAACCATAAATGAATTTGAATTTAGGGGGATTTTATATGAAATACACTGTTATTACTGGCGCAAGTTCCGGAATTGGTTATGAAGCAGCTTTAGCATTTGCATCTCGCGGAAAAAATTTAGTACTTGTAGCTCGAAGACAAGAAGAATTAAACGAATTAAAATTGAAAATTAACGAAATGCATCCAGAATTGGATGTTGTCATTCGAAGAACTGATTTATCTGTTACTGAAGATGTTTATAAACTTTATGAAAGCCTACAATCTTTTCAAATTGAAACGTGGATTAACAACGCAGGTTTTGGTAATTTCGCCTCAATTGCTGAACAAAATTTAAATAAAATCGAGACGATGTTGCATGTCAATATAGAAGCACTAACAATACTCTCTTCTCTTTTCGTTCGAGATTATTCAATGGTTGACGGAACACAGCTTATTAACGTTTCATCGGGCGGCGGATACACGATTGTTGCTGATGCTGTTACGTATTGCGCTACGAAATTCTATGTAAGTGCATTTACAGAAGGGCTGTCTCACGAACTGAAAGAACAAGGCGCAAAACTGCAAGCAAAAGTTTTAGCTCCTGCTGCAACTGAAACAGAATTTGCGAAGCGTTCATTTGATATTGATGAATTCCAATATGATAATGTTGTACCAAAATTCCACACTGCAAAACAAATGGCACAATTTATGCTCGACCTTTATGATAATGATAAAGTTGTAGGAATTGTCGACGGTTTAACGTATAACTATGAACTTAAAGATCCACTTTATAATTTTGCCGTGAGACAAAAGAATTCAAATTCTTAATAACCTGTCCATTTCTTATGGAAATATATGTTCCCACTATATATGTAAATAATAGTGGGAACTTTTTCTCTATAAAATTTTCATCCAACATACCGCACCATCGCCACTTCATCACAATAATCCACCTTTGGACAATGTCTACAATCAATCCATACTTTCTCTGGCAACGCTTCTTTATTTATAAAATCAAATCCACACTTTTGAAAAAATACTGTTTCATATGTTAAGGAAATTACTCTTCTTACATTTATTTTCGTAGCTTCCTCCATTACATGATTTACAAGCATACGCCCTATCCCTTTCCCTGCATATGTATGCGAAACTACTAACGATCGTATTTCTGCAAGATCTTCTCCTAATACATGCAAGCCAGCAACTCCAACAATTCTCTCGTCTTCTTTCATAACATATAAACATTGCAAATATTGATAAAGAGACAAAAGAGAACGTGGTAAAACAACTCCCTCTTTTGCATAAACCTCAATAAGACTATAAATTTCTTTCACATCACTCGTCACCGCATTACAGATTTTCATATTACATCCCCTTGCCCCTCAATATTAATATTTATAACTCAAAATGAATTTTAATTCATAATTTTATATAATAATACATCTCTCTTTTCTCCTCGTCAATCAATTTATACAAACAAAAAACCAAGCAATCTAATCGATGCTCGGTTCCTCATTTCGTATCGGCAATACCGTCGAATATTTAATTTCACGAAGTGCTAAACTTGTCTGTATCCTTGTAATACCAAGCTTATTCAACTTTCTAATAAACTGCTCCAGTTCTTTACGATCACGATTTGCAACCTTTAATAAATAATCGTACTCTCCTGTTAAACAGTGACATTCTAACACTTCCGGCATCGCTTCTAATTCTTTCTCCAACACTTCCAACTTGTCAAATTGATGAATATTCGTACTCATAAAAATAAAGCATAATAAATCAAATCCAAGCTTTTCTTGATTTAAAATTGCAACTTGCTTATCGATGAAACCTTCCCCATCTAACCGTTTAATTCTTGCATGCATCGCAGCCGGTGATAAATTAACGCGACGTGCCAGCTCTGCATTACTTACTTGTGACTCCTTCTGCAATATATCTAAAATTTGTACATCCAAATCATCTAACACTTTAATAACAGACGATTCCATTATAATCCCCCTTTTTCTTACCGATGATTATTCGAAAAAACACCTTATAACTTATATAAAATTGAATATATTTCTTTAAATAGCTTCTACAACAAAACATTTTATCGACTTTTATCCATTATACAAAAGAATATATTACACAATAAAGAAAAATGTTAAAATTATTTACAATTCATATTGATTACAACAAAGGGGATTTTAATATGCCTTATTTTTACGTCTTTTTACTATTATTAACGAGCTTATTATGGGGAGGAAATTTCGTCGTTGGAAAATCACTCGTCGATCATGCATCACCGATGACACTTACAAATTTAAGATGGATGATTGCGATTGTTTGTTTATTACCGATGGTATGGTTTAAAGAAAAGAAAATCCTTCCACCACGTACCGCAATACTTCCGTTAATATTGATGGGAATTTCAGGGGTCGCTCTTTTTAACATCTTTCAATTTTTAGCATTAGAAAAAACATCCGCTACAAATGTAGGTCTTATCTCTACTTTGAATGCAATTTCAATCGCATTATTTTCAGTATTATTTCTAAAAGAAAAAGTAAATACACTCCAAATCCTATCCATGATTCTTTCATTCTTCGGGGTTATCCTCGTCCTATTAAAAGGTGATTTCTCGCTTTTATTTTCACTACATTTTAATAGTGGCGATTTATGGATGATTGCAGCAGTTTGTATTTGGGGAATCTATTCTGTTTGTAGTAAATGGGCAACAAAAACAACTACACCACTTATGGCAACGTTGTACTCTGGTATTTTCGGCGTTATTTTATTACTACCGTTTAACATAGGTAGCTTCACTGTTTCAAATATAAATACTTCTTTCATCACATCACTTTTATATACTGGGCTTATTTCGACAGTTCTTTGTATGGTATTTTGGAATATTGGTGTACAAAAATTAGGCGCAACTACATCAGGTATTTTTCTAAACTTCAATCCAATTTTCACAGCCATTTTAGCATTCATATTCCTCGGAGAAGAATTAACGTGGATACAAATTTTAGGGACAATTGTCGTTGTAACAGGGTGTTATTTATTTTCTCATTTCAAAACTGTTGCCGTTCAGCCTGTTAGACCTTTAATGCGAAAACATTCTTAATGAAAAAAACATCGTCATCTGGGTTGGCGATGTTTTTATTTACTCTTCATTTCTTTTATATACTGCTTTTCCTCTTCTGGCGATAAACGTTCCGTCGCCTTACCAGTATCTCCACCTTGAAGGCTCCATAAAAAGTTATGCTCCTCAACAGTTTGAGAAAAATCTCCTTTTTCCCATCTATTTATAATAGAAAATAACTTCATTTTATATTGAAAACCTGTACTATTTTCAATATCCCTTTTCACATTAGAAATTTCCTTTTTTGTCATCTCTACAAATCCCCATTTTTCAGAGGATTTTACCTTTTGATGCACCATTTTATGCATAGTAGAAATAATTTCACCTTCACTAAATTGCGGGGCTTCTTCTGCAGCTTTTTTCTCTTTTTCGTTTGCCGCTTGCTGGGTTTGAATATTTTTATTTTCTTTTTCCACATATGCAAGCAATTTCTTTCCGCCAACTATAGACGAGAAAATTACTATAATTGTAATGCATATACCTACGATCCATTTAAAAAGCATTATCTCTTCATCGCTTCCCTAACAATATGACTATCTACATATTGCTTAAACTTCACGATTTTTCCGTTCTCGAGTTGCCATACATGAACAAATTCTGCTTCAAATGATTTTCCTGTTTCTTTATAAACTCCAGAATACATACCTTCAGCAACAATTACATCTTTTCCGTTTACTTCATGATATGTATTTACACTTGCTTTATAATCATCCCATTCTGATCCTAAACGGCTAAATACATTTTCCATTATAGCTTCTACGCCTTTATATGTTCCGCCATACGGGAAACCTTCTGCCTCTGTCCATTCCACTTTTTCAGAGAAGGCTTCTGCTAAATGCTTTGCATTCGAAGAAGCTGATCCTTCATACGTGCTTTGAATAATTTCTAAATTTGATTTAGGCATATTACTTCCTCCCGTTTATTTATTTTTACACAAGATGTAACCTATACAGTTACATCTTGTGTAAAAAAATATTTAAATTGTTTTACTCTTAATTTATTTGTTGTAATCATTATAGTTACAATACTTCTTCAAGTCAACATTTATAAATAAAATTTACTTCGTTTTCATTACTTTTTCTTTTAAGAAACGATCTACATATCCTTCTGCTTTTACTACGAATAAATACGCACCCATTGATAATAATGCAAGATCTAATTCATATCCTGGATTCTTTCCATCTCCTAATAAACCTGCTGCTCCATTTACCTTTACGATAGCTCCAGCTAAAATAAGAGCGAATAACAATCCTACATATCGTACACCTAAACCGATAATTAATAATATACCACCAACTAATTCTACAGTTGCTACGCCGTATGCAAGGCCACCTGGTAAACCGATGCTTGTAAACCATCCTGCTACATTATCGATACCTGATTGAAACTTTGCTAAACCGTGTGCAAAAAACGTAACTCCTAACACGATACGAATAATTAAATTCCCAATATATTGATTCATTTTGAACTCTCCTTTTTGTTTTGTTATGGTGAACTTTTATTCACAAGTCAAAACAATACGGTATTTTATTTCATTCGTCAAATACTTTTTTAAAGAAAACAAAAAACATTATCCGTTTTACGGATAATGTTTTCCTACAAAATAGCGCTAATTCAAGCTTTTATTCTATCGCATAGAAAAAGTTGAAACATTTTTCCAGCGCCAATATAAGGCAGTAAAGAAACGTCCTCTTCCACAACTATTCCAACAACATTCACTTTCTCATCTACAGGTAAATCATGTGTAGCAACTTGCATCTCCCCTGCATATCTACCGTACAATTCATTATCAATTGTAATGCTGCCTTTCTTTCTTACAATTGTATGCATCGGCTGTAAAACCACTCTATTTCCTTCCCTTGATTCTACAGATCGAATAACATCACGAGCCGGATCTAGTCTATTTGTATGCACTTGCTCCACCACTTTTAATACTTCTTTATCAGTTATAAATGATTTGTAACGCAATGGAATAATCCCTCTACTCGCACTAGCTACTTCTTGCATACTTTCCAAACTTGCGCTTATATCTCCAATCAATACTTTATCAACACCACAATCTTGAACAAGTTCTAAGTACGCTTCAAGCGGGCGCATATTGCGATGTTTTTCTAACGTTGGTAACCCTTCATATAACGGACCACGTTTTTCCGCATCTCCTGGAATAAATGCCATCGTTTTTATTCCGCACTCCTGTAAATATTGATTTTGTTTTTGTAAGAAGGACTTTGCTAGTCCCGTCTCTGGACGTGGATAAAAATTATGCCACGCTTCTACATTCTCTACTCTTATATGTTCTGCAAGTAATTCTTTCCAAAATGGCTTTGTAATCGTACTCGCATTTAAAGCTACTTTCATCTTATGAGATACGCTTGCAATTTCTTTTGGCTCAATGCCGTAATCCATTCTTAAACCGGTAATGCCCCAGTCCAATAGTTCTTCCACATTTTCATATGTTAGCCCTAAATGATGTAACGATTTTGGAGAAACATCAACCATTAACTCCATTTCATGTGCAAGAGCTTGTTTCCCTAATATTTGAATTAACTCTTTATACGTATTTGGATCATCTTCTGGAATGTGCAGTGATGTAAAAATAGATGTAAACCCATTTTCCTTCGCTACTTTTAGCCACTCTTCTTGTTTCTCTACTCGTTCTTTTGAAAGATAAATGGAAACTCCGATCATATAAATCTCCCTTTCTATTAATAGAAAAAGAGAAAGGAATCCCTTTCTCTATATGTTTTCTGCCATTTCTTCTTTAAATCCGAAGAAATACGTAAAGATAAATCCGAAAGCATATGCAATTACTAAACCTAAGAAATAGAGTAAATATTTATTGTCAGCAATTAACGGAATTAAAGATAGCCCTGATACGCCAATTCCAAGAGAAGCTGTTTGCATAACTGCTTGGAATGCACCACCGACAGCCGCTCCTAAACAAGCAGTAATAAACGGTTTCCCAAGTGGTAATGTCACCCCGTATAATAACGGCTCACCAATTCCTAAAAAGCCAACTGGCAATCCACCTTTAATTACATTTCGAAGTCGTTTGTTTTTTGTTTTCACATAAATCGCAATTGCTGCGCCCACTTGGCCAGCACCAGCCATTGCGAGCACTGGTAATAAAGGTGTTACGTGTGTTTGATTAATAAATTCCATATGAATTGGTGTTAAACCGTGATGCAATCCGACCATAACGAGAGGTAAAAATGTTCCCGCAAGTACTGCGCCAGCAAATGCTCCGCCAATATTTAAAATAGCATTAATTCCGCTCGTAATACCATCTGATAAGAAACCTGCTAATGGCTGAATGGCTAACATCGTTACGATACTTACAACTAATACAGTAATGAGTGGTGTCACGATAATATCAACTGCGTTTGGCACTGCTTTTCGAACTTGTCTTTCCACTACAACCATAAGCCATGCTGCAAAAATAACTGCAAACAATCCGCCCCGTCCGGGCACTAATGCTTCACCAAACAATTTTACGTTTGCCATCGCCGGGTTGAAAATTAAAATACCAGCAATTGCCCCAAGAACCGGTGTCCCGCCAAATTCTTTCGCTGTATTCCAGCCGACTAAAATTCCTAAGAATGTAAAGATACCGCCGCCAATGAGTAGTAACATTTGTAACCACGTTGCATTTGGATCAGCACCAGCATTTTTCGCAAAGTTAGCAACCCCGTTTATAATACCTGATGCAACAAGACCCGGAATTAATGGAATAAAGATACTTCCTATTTTTCTTAAAAAGTTTTTCACTGGTGTATTATTTTTCTTCTTAATCTCTGATTTCATCTCTTGCCCAATATCTTCAAGGTGATGATCTGCTACCTCACCAATTCGTAGTCCTGTCAAGCCTTCCATTTCAGCTGCTACTTTATTTACTGTTCCTGGACCAACGACAACTTGAAGCGTCTCATCTTCTATAACACCCATAACACCTTCAACCTTTTTCAAAAGGTCCATGTTTACTTTACTTTCATCATGAAGGGTTAATCGTAGTCTCGTCATACAGTGAGCAATACTACGAATATTTTTTATTCCTCCAAGTTGCTCCGAAATTTCCTTGGCCATTCTCTCTTCTTTCTTCATAATAGAATCCCCCTCCCTATTATTTATAGTGCCTTCTTCACAAACCCTTTCGCTTCTTTTAGTTTCTCCAGTGCTTCCCCATACTCACACTGCAATAACACCATAACAATGGCAGCTTTTACGTTACGTTCTGCCTTTTCATAATACTCTGCCGCTACTTCATAACTAGCGCCTGTTGCTTCCACAATAATTCGTTTTGACCGTTCTACTAACTTTTCATTTGTGGATTGAACATCTACCATTAAGTTTTTATATACTTTTCCTACACCAATCATCGAAGCTGTTGAAATCATATTCAGTACTAATTTTTGTGCTGTACCAGCTTTTAAACGCGTTGATCCTGTTAATATTTCTGCGCCTGTTTCTACTTCCACATTTATTTTTGCATATTTACTTATTTCAGCATTTTTATTACAGGAAATGCTCGCTGTACTCGCTCCTACGCTACCTGCGTATTTCAAGCCGCCAATGACATAAGGAGTTCTGCCACTTGCAGCAATTCCAATCACTGTATCTTTCTCATTTAATCCAATACTTTTTAAATCTTCTTCCGCTAACTCTTCTCGATCTTCGGCACCTTCCACCGCTTTAGTAAACGCTTTCAATCCACCTGCTATAAATCCTTGCACCATTTTATCATCCGTGCCAAATGTCGGCGGACATTCCACTGCATCTAGAATACCTAAACGACCACTCGTACCAGCACCAATGTAAATTAAGCGTCCCTCTTCTTCAAAAGATTTAATAACAGTCTGTACAACCTTTTCAATTTGTTCTATCTCTTTTTCAACTGCTAACGCAACAGTTCGATCTTCTTCATTCATACTTTGCAACACTTCTTTTATGCTCATTTCATCCAGATTCATTGTTTTCTCATTACGATGTTCTGTCGATAAATTTTCTAACATATTGCCACCCTCTTTGAAATTATATTTCACACTTTTATTATAACTTCAAGAAACTAAAAATCAATAACTCTTTCTTATTTTACGAAATAAAATTTCACGACATGACATATTTTTGTCAAAGATAATAAAGTGAAACTTTAATCAGCGGGGGTTTTGTTCATCCCCACTGATTATTAGCCCGCACCACTCGGGCTTTTACGGGCAGTTAATCCCCCACCTAACTTTCTTTGCTTCCGCTGAATTTTGAAGTGGGGGGGCTTACTGCCCGTTAACGGGATAAAAAAAGATGAGTCTCCTCATCTTTTCTTCTACTTTAACTTCCGTAACCGCAACGCTTCTTCTCGCGTCTCCATAAATTGATCCAATACTTTATTACCAATTCGATTGAAAGTAATAACATATAAAGCATCGATCATATTCAATTGTGTCATTCTCGAAGCAATACTCGCAATACGATGATCTTGTTCTACATCTGGCATACAAAGGCGAATATCCGCTTCTTTATATAGGGGTGATGATTGATCTAATTTCGTAATTCCAATAACAGTTGCACCTTGTCTCTTTGCATACTGCGCCATTTCAAGCACATCTTTCGTTCGACCAGATGTTGAAATCGCAACAAATATATCGCCTTCTTTTAAATTCGTCACAAGTGGCAACATCATATGAAAATCAGATAGCATCATCGCTGTAAATCCAAGCCGCGTAAATTTATAAGCCCCGTCCATTGCTGGCGTAGCTGATCCGCCTACTCCGTAAAATATAATTTTTCCCGCATTGACAATACGATCCGCTGCTTTCTCAAGTTCCCTCTTATCTATTGCAGTAACACTCGCCTCAATTGCAGCTTTATTCACATAAGTAACTTTATTAAATAAATCATACGGTCCATCTTCTGTATTCATCACTGAAAAATCGTTAATATTATAATCAGCAATCGTTAATTCACGAACGAGTGCTATCTTAAATGCTTTAAAACTTCCGATTCCAATCGATTTACAAAAGCGAACGACACTCGCTTCACTTGCGCCTGCATTCGTTGACACTTCTTTCGTCGTTAAATTCGGTACAATCTCTGCATTCTCCATTATGTACATGGCAACCTTCTTCTCAGCTGGTGAAAATTGATCCATATTACTTTCAATTTTAAATAGTAATGTTGAAGCTTTCACTATTTAACCTCCACTTCTTACGGTTGCGTTCACTTATTTTCTCTTGCTTCAAGAAGGTAATAACCATCATCGCCAGGAGGATGAAACACATTTACAATGCGATTCCCTTTTTGATAAACAGTTCTTTCCCCCTCTGTCCACTTCTTTTCCCAACCGTTCATCCAAATCGCAACATCAGGTAAAAAAGCAGTATATTTCAGCTTCTGACCGTACTCACCATCTGCTTCTTCCGAAAAAATAGAAACCGGAAAATCTTTCACTTTTGATTCTTTCCATGCAGTAAATGGTATACATACTGCAATAAGTACGATTACACCGATAACCTTCTCCTTCGTAATCTTCACACTTCCCTCTCCTTGTCATATCACATACATAGATTTTACCATAATTACAAACCCTTCATGCTATATAATCATTGCTTTTGGGAATAAAAAAAGAGCTTACCTACATCAGATAAGCCCTTCCTGTCTATACAAAATATTTCTTCAAAAGTGGCGGTGTAATAATCGTCGTCAATATAACAACAATAACAATCGCTGTGAAATTTTCTTTCGCTAATAAATTCGCCGTAAGTCCATTTGCTGCGATGATAAGCGCTACTTCACCACGTGATACCATCCCCGCACCAATACTGATAGAAGATTGGCGATTAAATCCTGTCAGTCTTGCGCCTAAGCCGGATCCGATTAACTTTGTGAAAATCGCAACGAGAGTCATAATAATAATGAACCAAAGCTGACTTCCAATGCCTTGAAATTTAATTTCCATTCCGATACTTACGAAGAATACTGGAACAAATATTGCATAAGCAATCGGTTCAATTTTATGTTCCACTTCATGCTTATACTCTGTTTGAGAAATAGCAATTCCTGCTGCAAATGCTCCAATAATGCCTGCAATTCCCATCATTTCACTATAATACGAAAACGAGAAACAAATAATAAGAGCTGCGCTAATTAACGCTTCTGTTACACGAAGCGGGACAAGCATTTTCATAATCCAAGGAACGACTTTCCAAGCAATAAAAACAATACTTACAAAGAAAATAATTTTCTTTACAATGACAAGTGTTATATTCACATCTTGTGTTCCTAAAAAACTCATTACAAATGCTAATAAAATAACGACAATGACATCATCAAATACGGCAGCACCTAAAATTGTTGTACTTTCTCTCGTATTCATTTTTCCTAGATCACGTAGCGTCTGCACCGTAATACTAACCGATGTTGCGCAAAGTAATAACCCTAAAAAAATGGCATGGGATTGTATTAATCCAAACAGCAATCCTGTTACATAACCACCGATGAAAGGAAAAATAATTCCACCGGCCGCTACTGCAAACGACGATTTCAAATTCCGATTTAACTCTTCTAAATCTGTTTCAAGTCCCGCCATAAACATAAGTAACAAAACACCAATCTCACTCAATTCATCAATCAGTTCAGAACTATTAATAATACCAAGTACAGCCGGACCGATAATAATACCGACAATTAACTTACCAAGTACAGAAGGCTGACCAAGTCTTACACTAATGTCACCAGCTAATTTCGTACAAAGTAAAATGACGACAAGTTCAAAATAAAATAACATAGCATCTGCTCCTACTTTAACTTTAATCAGTGGGTCGTTAACCCCCGTCCATTTCTGCAAGTAGTTTCCCCTATTAATCCGCATTTTATTTGTCATATTTTTATTTGACAAAATATTCTGAATTATATTAAGATTAATCCAGCAATTTTAAAAAACTACATACCATAACTGCACCTCCACTTCCTTACTTACTCTTTTTTAATGGACTCATACTATAGTCGCAGTTATGGAAATGAAAAAACGGGGGGAGAGTCCAAAGTGAAGTCATTATTACGAAAAAAAGCGCTTAGTACTGAATCACCAAAGCAGCTAGCTAGAACATTAACTGCACTCGATTTAACATTTTTAGGAATCGGCGCCGTAATTGGGACAGGGATTTTTGTATTAACAGGTATTGTTGCAGCAAAACATTCTGGTCCTGGTATTATGCTATCATTCCTTATTGCTGCATTTACTTGTGCTTGTGTAGCCTTTTGTTACGCTGAATTTGCTTCTTCTATTCCTGTCTCAGGAAGTGTGTATACTTACGCATACATGACAGTCGGAGAAGTCGTCGCCTTTATCGTCGGATGGTGTTTAATGCTCGAATATTTACTTGCCGTTGCAGCAGTAGCTGTCGGTTGGTCTGGTTATTTGCAATCATTACTACAAGGGTTCAATATACACCTGCCCGCCATAATCGCCTCGGCCCCCGGCGTAGGAAAAGGTGGTCTCATCGATTTACCTGCTGTCTGTATTTTACTTCTTATTACTGGCCTTTTAAGTTTTGGTATACGCGAAAGCGCACGCATTAATAATATTATGGTTCTTATTAAGTTAGCCGTTATTATCGCCTTTATCGTAGCAGGTGCAAAATATGTAAAACCTGAAAATTGGACACCGTTCATCCCATTCGGATACGACGGTATTATTACTGGGGCTGCCACTGTGTTCTTCGCCTTTTTAGGTTTTGATGCAATCGCAACCGCTGCAGAAGAAACGAAAAAACCACAGCGTGATTTACCAATTGGTATTATCGGTTCTCTTCTTATTTGTACTGTTTTATATATGATCGTATCTTTCGTTTTAACGGGTATGGTTCCTTATACGCAATTAGACGTTTCTGATCCAGTTGCATTTGCCTTACATTTCGTTGGTGAGGATACAATTGCAGGACTACTCGCTGTTGGAGCGATGACTGGGATGACAACCGTTCTCTTAGTCGTTATGTATGGACAAGTTCGCGTTTCGTATGCAATGAGCCGTGACGGTCTACTTCCAAAAGCGTTAGCACGTGTAAATAAAAGAGTAAAAATCCCTTTATTAAATACGTGGATTACTGGCGTTGTTGCTGCTTTATTAGCAGGACTTTTAGATTTACATTTGCTAGCGAATTTAGTAAACATCGGTACATTAACAGCCTTTACATTCGTTTGCTGCGCAGTACTTATTTTACGAAAAACACACCCTGACTTAAAACGCGGATTCCGCACACCTTTCGTACCTGTACTACCAGTTGTCGCGATTCTTTGCTGCTTATATTTAATGATCAATTTGTCTAAAACAACATGGATTAGCTTTGCAGTTTGGCTTATAGTCGGCTTATGCTTCTATTTTTTCTACTCTAGAAAACATAGTCATTTAGCTACTGAAAAAGCAAACAATGAACAGAAAAAAGCATAATAAAGTGAAACTTTAATCAATGGGGGTTTTGTTCATCCCCCACTGATTATTAGTTGAACCAATCGGGCTTTTACGGGCAGTTGATTCCCCACCTAACTTCTTTGCTTTCGCTAAATTTTGAGGTGGGGTCTTACTGTCCGTTAATGCGGAACAAAATAGCTCGCCGTTTTAGCGGCGAGCTATTTTTCTGTACTATTATATTTTTTCGTTAACGACTGTAAAATGAAAAATATGCCGATGCAAGCTGTAAACCATGCCCAATTTCCTATTGGCGTTGCGTATTTAACAATTCCAATACCCACAAGTAATAGGAAAATAATCACCTGATATATGAGCTTCCACTTTTGCATATATTCCCTCCTTTACTTCGTTCCCTTCTTTTTCTTCTTCCATGCATTTAAACTATCAAAGAAGAAATTAATAAATAACGTGCCTAAACCCGCTAATAAAAACGTCATTAAAAATAAAACCCATATACTTTTTTCTTTTAAGAAATAATATCCTACAAGGAGCACAACCGCGATCCATACATATTCAAGAATTCTTTTTAGCTTTTTCTGTTCCAAATTATTCGCTCCTTCATTCTATACTAATTTTAGTATAACAAAAAAGAAGCCTATCATGATAAGCTTCTTTTCTTCTCTCTTATTTGTTTATGCTTTTTTCAACAAGTGAAATCGTATACTCTAATGTACGATTCATCGTTTCTACCTGTGCATCTTTTACTTTTACATCTTTCACTACAGCTTCGGCCACTGTAATTTTTTGACTCAGTGCTTTCACTGAACCGTCCGTTACATTTGCATCTTGCGCTTTTTTCACTACTACTTTTGCAGATTCAATATTGATTTGTAATTTTTCTTTCGGTGTTTTCGGTTGTTCTACTACTTTAGATTGTACAAATGTTACATTAGCTGTTTTTAATTCGTTATATGTTTGAACGATTTGCTCTCCCGTACTCCCTATATTTTCAAACACTTGTTTTGCATTATTATAGCTTTTCTCTAGTTCTTGAAATGCTTCCTTTGAATATTGACCTGGCTTATCACCAAACTCATACGTACCAGCTAACACTTCTTTTACTTTTCCAAGCTCTTCATATAACGCGTTTACTTGCTCTAACTTTGTGCGGTTAGAAAACTCATTGTACGCCGCTAATACTTCTGAAGAACTTAACGCTTTACTATATAATTTTGCAAGCGCGATTTGTCCATTTAACGGAATACCACCATTTCCGTTACTATCAGGATCCGCTCCAAGTGCAAATGGTACGTTTGGATGATACACTTTCCCTTGAGCTGGCTGACTATTTACTTTTTTACCATCTACGTAAATAGCTACTTCACTTCCGTTATACGTTCCTGTTAAATGATATGTTTTGTTCGCTTCTAATTGAACGCCAACACGTTTATAGCTACCTCCAATGTGAGCCCATAATTCAACATATCCACTTCCTGTAGACTCAAATCCAATTCCGCCGCTTTCTGTATTTTGTAAAATACCTTGCCCACGAATTTGATTCATTGAAAATACAGTTTCTAACGTAAACGTATTTGCTACTTTCTCTTTTTGTGCCGCTGAAAACGGAAGATATCCAAATGTATTTGCTTGTCCATTCAACTTCATAACATTTGTTTTTAAAGCTTTATCGTATGAAATAGACACGTTCCCCTTCACATCGCCTTTCGTTCCAAACGATGAGTTATCTTTAAATGTGCCATCTAAGAAATTCACATCAAAAACATCTGCCTTTGGCACTTTTACATTCGGATCAATATTATCTTTTTTCGTAGTAACTTCTGCCGTTAAAGACTGCACACTTTCATTACCGAATGAATCGATTGCAACTACTTCAAGCGTATATGTTTTTCCGCCATCTAATCCTGCAAGCGTAAACGTAAGATTTTTTGGCACTGGATCACGATAAAACTCTGAGAATGCTAACAATTTATTCTTTATTTCTCCCGTTTGCTTATCTCTAGCTTGTACACGATAAGAGTGAACAAGGAGGTTGTCCAATGCTTGTGGGAATGTTACTGTTGCCGCATTTTCTGTTACATTTGATACAGCAAGCTTTGCATCCTTAGCAAAGTAAGGCTTTTCTTTATCACGATCTTCTACATGTGTAAATGTTTCTTTCTTTGCTGGTAATTTAATTTTCCAAGGCTCGCCTGTCCAAGAATTCGTATGGAAATCACGACGATTAATCGTTACTTCTTTATCATCTACTTCTACTAATAAACCTTGGCTTAACGTACTAGCTCCTGGCGGGATATTCCCTTGTACTTTACCACCTTCAACTTCCATATAACTTACTGAAGATGTACCAACTGATGTAAAGTCTTTTTGATGAATCGATCTTGGATCATCTAGCGGATAATGCGAATGACCTGAAAACGTAATAGCCTGCGGGTATTCTTTTAATACCGCATTAATTTTTGCGCTATCTTGTGTTCCCCATTCATGACTACCGTATACTGTCTCTTTAATGTGTTGATGTAAAAATACAAAAATCGGTTTTTCTGGATCATCTTTTTGCGCTTTTGCCATTTCTTCTTTTAACCAATTAATTTGCTTGTCCGAATAATAGCCATGAGTTGTTCCATTCTCTGGAGACATAACAAGGAAGTGATAACCTTTTACCACTTTATGATAATAAATTGATTCCATACCTGTTTTTTCTAAGAAACGCTTCTGCGCACCCTCTACAGATAAACCGTTCCAATAATCATGGTTACCGAGAGAATTCATTCGTACTGCCTCTTTATTTGCATTTTCATTATACACTTGCATGAAACGATCATATTGCTGCACTGATCCTGTATCTGTGAAATCACCTACAATAACAAATGCATCTTGCTTTGGTGCTAGTGTATTAAACTGTTCAATCGCTCTTTTCCAGCGAAACGTATCATCTGTTCCACTGTTTTTAATATGCACATCACTTACAACTGGAAAAACTATCTTCTTCTCACTTGATGCCTTTTCTTGCTTTTTCTCTTCCGCCTTGACTGATGTACTCCATGGAAATGATACGAATGCTAATACAAAAACCATTAATAATCCAATAAGGCCTTTTACTTTTCTTAAAGCATTTCTGTCCACGTGAATCCTCCTCATAATAATTGATTCATTACAAGGGCTATTTTATCTAATACATGTTAATGTCGTTTAAATAACAAATGAACTTTATTAGATTTTTGTAAATATACAGTTAATTAGAAATTAAGTCCAACATTACTCGTACTATTGTATACAACCACCTTTTGTCTAAAAGAGTCTGATCATTCTTTTCCTATGACTATTCACATATAATCTTTTCTATAACACTAATGATAAGTTAAGGTTTAAGCCTATTAGACAATCTTAATTTTTAATATTTCCTTCTTTTTTTAACACATCGGCCATGCTTTTACATTTAATAGTAATAAAAGACAACTTAAAAGGAGGGGTTGTATTGAAGAATAAAAAAAATATCGGCTGTTTCGCTCCTTTATCTATTATTTGTCCAGACCCTTGTCCACCGCCCCCTCCTCCAAATCCAAATTGCGAGCGAGTAACAAATGAATTTGCAGGGAATTTCCTCATAACTAATAACACCATCTCCTCTGCCAAAGATGCATCACAATCAATGATACTATGGCAAAGTGATGGGATACTACTTATATCAGGTACTGTCTCGGTTTACAATAGTACTAGCAGCAACGAAGCAATTACAATTCAAATCGTTGGAACAGTAACCAATATTTTCACTGTGTTTCCTGGTAATACAATATCGTACACAGGAAAAGACCTACAGTCGATTAATATTATCAATATAACAAGTAATCCTTCACTATATTTAGAAGGCAAGTACTGTTGCGAATTTACATGTTGCTTATAGAATACCAATTTCATTATTTCCTTAATATAAAAAGCATACCGTTCACGGTATGCTTTTTATGAGATTGGATAACGTACTGTAATACAAAACTCTCCTTGATTAACAGTCGTTCCTGTCGTAGTAATTCGGACAGTAGTAAAATATCGGACAGTGAAAGTACCACTACTTTGTGGTTGTACAGTAATTGTATCAACCACTGTTGTACCTACTAAAAAATCAACTGTAATCGGGTTGGCACCTACATCATACTTCACGTAGCCTGAACCATATACTTCTTGCGTGATATTATTTGTATATACAATTTGAGTACCCGCACCTGTAATAGACCAGTCTGTACATACTTGATCTTGTACAAGCGTTTTATTAGAACAACAAGACAAACTGGAACTTCTCATTCCCATTTTGATCCTCTCCTATTCTGCTATGAAAGTGGATAACGTGTTGTAATACAAAATTCTCCCTGATACGTTCCAGCAGGTGTTGCAGGTAACACAACTTGTATAATGTCAAAACGCCGATACGTAAACCCGATACTCGTTCCCGGGTTTAATGTTTGTGTATCTATTACAGTACCAGCAGAATCAAGCGCCTCTACAGTAATTGGTCCTGGTCCAACATCATATTTAACAAAACCAGTCCCCACTACGTTTTGGTTAATATTATTTGTATAAAGAACATTATCAATTGCTGTTGCAACTACAGTAGCAGACCACGGACTACACACTTTATCTTGTACATAATTTTTATCTGGACAACAAGTTAATGCTGCCCCTGAGCACTCACAAGACATGGTTATTTCCCTTCTCTCTTTCATATTCCCTATATGTGTATGTCCCTCAGAGTCTTTTGCCTGTACTATTCATCTATTTTCAAAAAATATTCAAATGACTAAATAGATTCCGTTTTATTTCTTTTCTTCATATATTTATAGACAAAGATACTAGCAACGATAAGAATAACGCCTCCTAATATCGGTAGCATATATTGCCCCACAACATCCGCTGCCTTTTCCCAATGCGGACCTAATTTCATTCCAAAATAGACATATAAAGTTGTTAACGGAAACATTGCTACAAATGTATATATACTAAACTTCCATATGTTCATTTTCGCCATACCACATGGAACAGAAATAAGTGTTCGAACGCCAGGTACAAAACGTCCAACAAATGCTACAACTGGTCCATATTTCTCAAAGAAATCATCTGCTTTTTGAATTTGTTCTTCTTTAATAAAGAAGTATTTCCCGTATTTTATTAATAGAGGACGACCACCGTAATAACCAAGTGCATATAGCGTTAACGGTCCTGTCGTTCCGCCAAGTGTTCCAGCTAATACCGCTAGCCAAAAATTCATATCTCCCTCATACACCCAATATCCAACCATAGGCAAAACCACTTCTGCTGGAATAAATTCAAACGTTAAAGCCAATACAACTCCAAAATAAGAAAACTGCTTTAAAAACTCAATTATATCTAAAATAATTTGCTCCATATTTTAACTCCTATCCCACGTTTACATTATGCTTTTCTTGTAATTGAACTGGCGCCATTTTTACAATTCGGTTCAAAATAAATAACACAATCCCAATATCATCTAAAATACCGATGAACGGTAAGAAGTCTGGAATTAAATCGAGCGGCATCGCTACATAACCAACTAAAAAAGCAATGGATAAGATTTTCTTCTTTATTGAAACCTCTTTTGAAGTAAAAAAGTCAAATAGGAATGGAACAAATCGGCGAACATGAAATACAACTCTTAATCTACTAATAAGTTTTTTCATTTTTATATCTCCTCTCCTTGTATACAAAAAGGCCCCTACCAAATATGGTAAGGGTCCTAAAAAAGACAATAAGGGGCCTTTACCATTGCTGGTAAAGGTCTCACTAACAACGAAACGTTGCCAATAAAGCCGAGGGTTTCTCCCTGTAATGACGACTTTACTGTAATAAGTTACTCCCCTTTATATACACAATTTTATACAATCACATTAAAATATTTTTGAGGGCTTGTCAATATATTTTATATCCCAAGCTCTTCTGCTTACCCTTCCATAAAAACAAAAAACGTATAGGAAATTTCTTACTATCTCATAATATACATAATCATTTTTGAATGAAAGGAGAGATTTCATTTGCATACCGTATGGAAAGGCGCGCTTTCACTTGGACTATTAAATATAGGAATCAAACTATACAGTGCCGTAGAAGAAAACGATATAAAATTTTTAAGTCTCCATAAAGAATGCTTAACACCTATTAAATATAAAAAATTTGCTCCCGATTGTACGGATGAAGAAATTGATGATAAAGATATTGTAAAAGCCTATGAATACGCCCCTCATAAGTACATTATTATGGATGAAAAAGAATTAGCTACGTTGCAAAAAGCTCACGAACCCCGATCTATTCGTATTATATCTTTTATCCAAAATAACGAAATTGATTCTGTTCTCTATGATCGTTCTTATTTTATAGGCCCTACTCCAGGACACGAAAAATCGTATTTATTATTAAAAGAAGCTCTTGAACGTACGAATAAACTTGGTCTTATCCATATTTCCATTAGAAAAAAACAACATTTAGCTATTATCCGTAACTTTGAAGATGGGCTTATATTACAAACTATTCACTACCCTAATGAAATTCGCGATATAACAAATACACCTAACTTACCAAGTAACGAAAATTATCCGATTCAAAAACAAGAACTCACAGCAGCAATCAATTTAATCCACCATCTTACAAATCCTTTTGAACAAGAGATGTATACAGATGAGTATAAAGAAGCCCTTACCGAACTAATCGAAAACAAAATTGAACAACAGGAAAAAACCGAAACAATCTCTCCAACTCCAAACATCATCAATATTATGGAGACATTACAGGCAAGTATTGAACAAGCAAAAATAAAAAGAAAAAATAAAGCAGAAAAAGAGGCCAAATAAAATTGACCTCTTTTTTCTTTAAAGCGGATTACATTTTGGCATCTCAAGTCCAGACGATTGTGCTAATTTTAATAAGTAATAACATTCTTCTCTTGCCATATGATCCGCCATTCTAGCAGATAATGCACTTAATATTTCATTTGATAACTCCAATTCTTCAATTTCATGTAAAAAATGTGAAAATAATTTTAGTTCAAGTGAAACATCTTTTGTAAACTTTTTTAATGCAGGAAAATGATGAAGCTCTGTTCTTAAATACCCCGTCATTTCAACTGCCTTCAAATAAAATTGTTCAAAGTGCTTCTCGAATTCTTCACTTTTCTCTTTTAATCTTTTTTCAACAAGATCTAGCCCACCAGAAATAGAGCCTGCATGACCAGCTGCATCTGTTAACCAAACGAGATGATAATGTAATTCATGAAAAACAGGCGGAACTTCTCCTTTATTTAAAAATTCTAACACTGTTATATACTCTTCTACTTCGTTTACCATATGATTGATGAAAGTTGGCGTAAAATGAATAGTGATTTTTCCCTCGAGTTGTTTCTGTATAATACTTAATTTAAACGTTCGTATTTCCTTTGCGGCTCGTTCTGCCTCTTTTGAAAACGCAATGAGATTCACATTACGAACTTTATTTAACAGATTCGTAAATGTTTCAATAAAATAAGTGGCCTTTTTTATATCCTCTTTTTCCTTCGGAGCTAATGCATCAAGTAAAAATTGCGAATGATCAGTAAGCACCTTTAGCCAAAATTGATGCTCAAACAATGCACTTTCTTCATAATTCCTCTCCACTAAATCCCCTCCGTTTATTCGTCCTTCTCTATCACTTGAAGTTTATATCCATCTGGGTCTTGTACTACAATACTCTTTCCACGTTTATTTTCTGTATATAAAATTTCATAAAACGCTAACTTCTTTTTTAACTTCTCTATGTTAGAAATCGAAAATGTTATAACCTCGCATGAATTCGTAACACTCTTCTCTCTCCCCCCTAGCATGCGATTCATAACAAAACTAATTCTCTTTGAATCAGAATCATACCAAACCCCCGTTACATCTAATTGGGGTCTTTCTAAACTAGGTTTAATTCCTAAAACCCCTTCATAAAAATACAAAGTTTCCTTTAAATTCTTCACTTCTAATACAATACATTGCTCCACATTCATTCCCCCTGTACCTATTACCTTTTTATATGTGTCATAAATGCCTATTATGTCTGAATACAATACGTAGTGATGAAGAATATAGGGAGGTTTATTAATGGATAAATATATGAAATCATATGTGCCATATCATAGTCCTCAAGATCCTTGTCCTCCTATTGGTAAAAAATATTACTCTACCCCTCCTAATTTATATTTAGGTTTTCAACCGCCAAATTTACCACAATTCTCACCGAAAGAAGCACTACAAAAAGGAACCTTATGGCCTATCTTTTATGATTATTACGAAAATCCTTATAAAAAAGGGCGGTGACTACTGACGTGAACCAGCCACTACCAGAAGAGTATTATCGACTTTTAGAGAATCTCCAAGAATTAGACTTTGTATTAGTTGAACTAACCCTTTACTTAGACACCCACCCAGACGATACAGCAGCTATTAACCAATTTAATGATTTTTCCTATAAACGAAGAGTATTAAAACAACAGATGGAAGAAAAATATGGACCGCTTCAACAGTATGGAAATAGCTATTCTAATGCCCCTTGGGAATGGAGTAAAGGTCCTTGGCCATGGCAAATATAAAGGAGAGAAACTATGTGGATTTATGAAAAAAAATTACAATACCCTGTTAAAGTAGGAACTTGTAATCCAGCACTTGCCAAATTATTAATTGAGCAATACGGTGGTGCAGATGGAGAATTAGCTGCTGCACTACGTTACTTAAATCAGCGTTATACAATCCCGGATAAAGTCATTGGCCTCCTTACCGATATTGGTACAGAAGAATTTGCGCATCTTGAAATGATTGCTACGATGGTTTATAAGCTGACAAAAGATGCGACTCCCGAACAGATGAAGGCAGCTGGTCTCGACCCTCATTACGTCGATCATGACAGCGCACTTCATTACCATAACGCAGCTGGTGTTCCATTTACTGCAACCTATATACAAGCTAAAGGTGATCCAATTGCCGACCTATACGAAGATATTGCGGCTGAAGAAAAAGCGCGTGCCACATATCAATGGCTTATCAACCAATCTGACGATCCCGACATAAATGACAGCTTACGCTTCTTACGCGAACGAGAAATTGTCCATTCACAACGCTTTCGAGAAGCCGTTGAAATTTTAAAAGAAGAACGCGATAGAAAAATATATTTTTAATACACGTATCCTAGCGATATGTGTTTTTTTTACGTTAAAAGTTAAATCCTTCCTATTAAACATACAAATAGTATATTTATTCGATTTAATGCATTATTTTTTAATTTTTTCAAAATTCCCTATTGCTTTCTAGTCATCAGACCTTTAAAATAATAACAGTTACTCGACAAATTATTTGAATTTTCGACAAAAATACTCATTAGGAGGATTTTCTTTATATGCGTACAACTTTGAAACCAGCGCAAATACTTTCGATTAGTTTATTACTATTCGCAGTTTTCTTCGGTGCTGGTAATATGATTTTCCCACCCCTTCTTGGTCTTTCTTCCGGAGAAAATATGTGGGTTTCCATTACAGGATTTATTATTACAGACGTCGGTTTATCTTTACTTGCTATCGTTGCTGTTGCCCTTGCTGGTGGTAGTTTTAACACTTTAGCGAGCCGTGTTCATCCAAAATTCGCAGCAGTATTCGCTATCATTATTTATCTTTCAATCGGCCCACTATTTGTTATTCCACGAACTGGATCTGTATCTTATGAAATCGGGATTGCACCACTTTTCCCAGATCAATGGTATTCTATGTTAGTTTTTAGTGCGATTTTCTTTACAGTCGTTTACTTCTTATCATTAAATCCATCCAAGCTAGTAGATCATATCGGTAAAATATTAACGCCAATTTTACTTGTAATTATTGCAATTATGGCAACAAAAGCGATTCTTTCACCAGGAACGTTTGCAGAGCCTATCGGTGACTATAAAGACATCCCGTTTTTCAAAGGATTTCTTGAAGGATTTTTAACGTTAGATGCAATTGGCGCTCTCGTACTATCAACAATTGTTGTAAATGCAATTCGTCAAAACGGTATACAAGAGAAGAAATCTATCGCAAAATATACAATCATTTGCGGAAGCATCGCTGCTCTATTCTTAACAATTGTTTACTTCTTACTCGGTTATATCGGAGCTTCAAACGGAGACTTAGGGCAATTCGAAAACGGTGGTCAACTATTAGCTACTGTTATGTATCAATTCTTTGGGACAAGCGGTAATATTTTATTAAGTATCGCCATTATCTTCGCTTGTTTAACAACAGCAATCGGCGTTGTAAGTGCATTCGCCAACTATTTTGCAACAGTATTAACGAACGTTTCTTACAAAAAGCTCGTACTATACGTTTGTATCTTTAGCTTCGTGATTTCAAACTTAGGTTTAAGTTTATTAATCAAAATTACTTTACCTGTATTAATTATTTTATATCCAATTACGATTATTTTAATTTTCGTATCATTTATCGATAAATATACGAAACGTAAACCTTCTGTCTACATCGGAGCAATGATCGCAGCATTCATTATTAGCTGTATTCATGCACTTGATAATGTGGGAATGATACCAAGTTTTATCGCTAATATCGTACACACGATTCCTTTTTATAACTTAGGAATCGGCTGGATCGTTCCAGCAATCATCGGTGGTATAATTGGATACTTTATTCCGCAAACAGAAGCTGAAGGCGAAGTTTCTACAAAATAAAGAAAAGAAGCAAGCATGAAATACATGCTTGCTTCTTTTCTTTATTTTCACATCGTATGCTTAAAAGTAAATAACTCTTCTTTCGACTGCACAACAGATTGTTCCTCTTCTACAACATCCTTCTTTAGCTCTCCTCCTAACCTTACCTTCAACATCGCCTCTTCTATACTTTTTACAATCATATTCCCTGAAAAAATAGTAAGCCCGAAAAATGTAATTGGGACGAGAGGAATCCATGGATGCACTGTTAATGATCTAAAGTATACTCCAATTAAACCTGACCATTCATGCGTATAAGATTCCACCTCTTTTATAGGTCCACCAAACGTAACAGTCCCACCAAAGAACACTTCAAGTAATCCTAAGTGCAGTAAAATAGTAAGAGTCTGCGTAAACTGCTGAAGAAATACGAGTATAAACGGCATATAGAGATGCGGAAAAATATGTTTTATAACAATATGTCTTCTCGATCCACCTAATATGCGCGCGGCATCAACAAATTCTTCCGTTCGCAATTTACGAACTTCCTTCGCAACATACAGTGCAATAACTGGCATTACAAGCAGTACAAGTAATACCACTTGAAACGAAGCCCTTTCAAAAAAGGTTGTTGTCTCCTCTCCGCTTCCAAATGCATTTGCAGATTGAAGAAAAAAATACGCAATCATAACTGTCGGAATAACTGTAAAACTATCAAAGAAAGCCTCAATTTTTGAAAATCCTCTTTTTATATACGTTCCGAGTACGACACCGAAAAACACACCTATTACCATTCTAAGTGCCGCAATTAAAATAGATATACCAATCGTCCACTTCGCGCCCTCAATGACTAAATGTAACAGGTCATACCCTTTCCGGTCTGTCCCGAGTAAAAATTGTAATGAAGGTGGAAACGGTGGCACTTGTGGATTTTCATCCGCATCATATTGCAATGTAACTTGTCTAATATGTCCATCATTCCATAACGTATTTCCGATGCTCAAAAGAACTAATAGGAGAAGAAACCCAATGCTTATCCAAAATCTTTTATCACGTTTTATATACGTCCACATATTATAATCTCTCCTTCATCGCAGCCGGAATGAGATAATGAAACAATTTAAATAAAATAAAAATCGGAATATATATAAGAAGCACACTAACGATGAAAACCTCAACTCTAATACCGAAATACGATTTCAAAAACATAAAAATACCACCCGTATTAAAAATCCATTCTATAATATATAAATTAGATAACATAAAAAAGATGTTCGTTTTCGCAAAGAATAATGTACTAAGCAACACATTTCGTAAAATATGACGATTTAAAATATGAAAGCGCCCCAGCCCTTTCGCCTTAGCAAATAGTACATAATCTTTTTCTAGTTCATTTTCAAAACGAAGCACGACCATTTTTACAAACATAATCGTAGTCGGGATGCTCAAACACAATATTGGCAACCCCCTAATCGACTCGCCTCCAATTGAAGCAATTTGAAAAGGTAAAAAACCTGTTTGTTTAAAAAACCATACAACTAAAATTTGTGATACTAAAATAAGAAGGATATCTGGAATGGATTCTAGGAAGATAAGAAATGATTTAATTCGATGTTGTATACGCGGTGAACTATTCATAATTACATAAACAATACAAAATGCTACAAATAATGAAATAAAAAAAGCAGCTAAAAAAATAATAATCGTTTCTTTATAATGGACGAACAGCTGCGGAAATAAAAATTTACCTCTCACATATTGCAAATTGGAAATATCCATTAAGTTCACAAACACTTCTTTTAAACTCTGTATGTACTTTGATACATCCAGCTTAAATCCATAAAACAATTTCGGCAGAGCCCCTAACATAATAATCCCCAAAATCGAAATAAGAAATTGAATCGTCACTTCCATTCCATTTAGAAAAACTTTTTTGACCACGTTTTCCCTTCTCTCTATATATAATTTACCCCTTAATTCTATTCTTAATTTTCTGAATTGTAAATATTTTAAAGACGAAAAATCACTAGGCTATGATCCTAGTGATTCTTTATGCGTATGCCCTTCTCTTTTCACAAACGGCATATATAAAATGAAACATCCAATAAGCGCTGCAAGCTCTAATGAAATAATATAGTAAGGATGCGGTCCTAACATATCGAGTAATGAAGCAGTCTCTGGCTTATGAGCTAAAAACATATAATTACCGCCTGTTTTGTAATTTACAAATGAAACAAGCGGAATCAATATGTTTAAAAATATCATCGTACGCTTAATAGATTGCAAGGTCGGTCTATAGCCTTCCACCCAAGTCATAAAGAGTGGTGCCCAAATGAGCAATACATGCGCGATAAAATATTCAATGAAACGAAAATGCGGAAAAGCATATTGCAAATTTGGTGTTAAAATGGCTTGTGATGCACCAATAATTCCCGTAAAAAATACAATCTCATATATACGGTAACTTTTCGTTACAATCATAATCGATGCTAACAACAAACTAATCGTACATAACTCAAATGGTAATGAAGTGGCTAGCTCAAAAATCCCTGCTTTCCACTCCCACATATGCAGTCCAATTTCACTCCCTATAAATAGAAATGCAATCGCATATCGAACCGTTATATTCCACTCATTTTGACGTAATACATCTTGGTATTGATATAAAAAAACGATTCCTACCAACATAATAAATAATATAATGGCATGTTGCCTTGAGTAGGGAATAAACAGTTTTAATGGATGCGCACTAAAATAAGCTTCCATCTTTCTTCCTCCTCTCCTTCATACAATATTATTGTAAGAAAGAAACGACGAGTCAATTCATTTGCTTACAATAGGACAACCTCTACCTTACATTTACATATTCATACCTTACAAAACTGTAAGGTTATTGTAAGCTAAAACGATTTGTCAGATTCTTTACCTCTTCTATACTTAATGTAGATACTAAAACGAACGAAAAGGTGATAAATAGATGAAGAAGAAAAATAAAGTGTTAATTACTAGTGTAGTAGCAATCGGAATTGCAGCTGGATCATACTTTGCATTTGCTGGTGGCGGTTCAGAAGTAGCAATGGCATATAGCGGATATAAAGTAACTGAAAAACAAATCCAAAACGCGCAAAAATTTGGTGGCGAAGTTATTCCAAATGGAATTGAAACTATTTCATTCGATCCAACAAAAGGAACATATGAATTAGCTGTAAAAAAAGGCGATGAAGTGAAAAAGGGGCAGCTTCTATTTAAATACAATGATCCGACTGCGAAACAAGGTGTAACAGAAGCAGAAATGCAAAAGAAAATCGCACAAAAAGAAGTAACGTTGTTCCAAAAACAAATTGATGCAGCGAAACAAAAATTACAAAAAGATAAAAATGCAGGCCTTCCTGCTGAAGCATTAAAAGCATCCGAAGTTGAAGTTGGGCAATTAGAATCACAACTTGAAATGAAAAAGTTTGAAGTTGAAAAAGCTGATGAAATGATTAAAGCAGCAAAAGAGAAAGTAAACACTCTTTCTGTAACAAGTCCTGCTGATGGCGTAATTGATGATATCGTAAAAACTGCTGACGAAAAAACAGGTATGAGCGGAATTACTCTTCGTCACGCTGGTCAATTTAAAGTAAAAGGTCAACTTTCTGAATATGAGCTTGCTAGTATGAAAGTTGGGCAAGAAGTAACTGTTTCATCAAAAACTGTCGCTGGTAAGACTTGGACAGGAAAAGTAACAGAAATCGGTTCTACACCTTTAAAGAGCATGGATGAAAATAAAACTGTTTCTAACTATCAATTCACTGTCACATTAAATAATAGTGACGAACTACAAAACGGCTTCCACGTTTACGTAACAAGTAAATCTGGCGAAGCAACTGGTACAATTGTTCCGAAAAGCAGTATCGTGAAAAAAGGTGACAAAAATGTTGTCTTCGTTGTAAAAGACGGTAAAGCGAAAGAACAAGCAGTTACTGTTGAATTCGAGACTGATAGCGAAGCAAAAGTTTCTGGAGTGAAAAAAGGAGAAGAAATTATCTCTAAACCTGAAAAAGACTTAAAAGATGGTATGGAGGTTGTCGCCCAGTGATTAACTTAAAAAGCATCACGAAATCCTTCCAAAATGGTACAGAATCCGTTCAAATATTACATGGAATTGACGTAACACTGAACCAAGGAGAATTCACTTCTATTATGGGACCTTCTGGTTCTGGTAAATCAACATTAATGAACATTATCGGTTGCTTAGATAAACCGACGACAGGTACGTACGAACTAGCCGGTCAAAATATTTCAAACATGACTGAAACAGAACTTGCACACGTACGTAATAAAGAGATCGGATTCGTATTCCAAAACTTCATGTTATTACCGAGACTTACAGCGCTTCAAAATGTAGAACTACCTCTTATTTACGCTGGAGTCGATAAAAAAGAAAGACGCGAGCGCTCATTAGCCGCTTTAACAAAAGTCGGTTTAGCTGATCGCGCTACTCACTTACCGAACGAATTATCCGGTGGTCAAAAGCAACGTGTCGCCGTTGCCCGCGCAATCGTAAATAACCCGAAATTCATTTTAGCCGATGAACCGACGGGAGCACTTGATACGAAAACAAGTACACAAATTATGGACCTCTTTTACGAATTAAATAAACAAGGCTCAACAATCATTATGATTACCCATGACCGTGAAATCGGGGAAGCTGCAGCACGTCAAATTGTAATTCGTGACGGAAATATCGTCCAAGATTGGAGAGGTTAATTTTGAATACGAGTGAAAATATACGCATGGCCCTTTCCTCTATCTTTGCTCATAAAATGCGTTCTATATTAACGATGCTAGGTATTATTATTGGGGTTAGTGCCATCATTACTATTATCTCGATTGGGGATGGAACAAACGCAAAGTTCCGCGAACAAATCGGGAATGAAAAAAAAGATCAGTTTTCTGTAAATTATAAGACAGAAGATTACTCAGATATGGACGGCAAAATTTCCTCAAGCATGTATGAAAGTATATCCAAAATTTCTGGTGTGCAAGAAGTTTATCCAGATGTAAAAGGAAAAGAAAAAGTATATGCAGGAAAAAAAGAATTAGATCTTGATATTACCGGTGCAAAAGGTGATTATTTTGAAGATACATCTAAATTCAAACTTGAGCACGGCAGATTTTTAACAGCAGCTGATTTAGACAGACCTGAACACACAATTGTATTAAATACAGATGCTTTTGATAAATTATATTCTTCATGGGAACCAAACTTATATGTAGATATAAAAGGTACACCATACAAAGTAGTTGGCGTATATTCAATAAAAGCAATGATGGGTGGCATGACATTTAAAGAAGGTGTCATTTCAGCAGAAAACTGGCCTGTACTATTCGGGAAAAACAACTACGATTCTGTAACGGTAAAAATTGCTCCTGGTCAAGATAAGGAAACTGTTCAAGAAGCAGTTGTAAAATCATTAAATGAAGCAAAAAAACCAGAGCATTCAGGTAAATTTGAAGTACCAGATCCACAAGAATTCTTAAAAGAAATTGATAGCTTCACAGGTATATTAAAAAGTGTATTCGGTGGTATTGCCGCTATTTCCTTACTTGTAGGTGGTATTGGTGTAATGAACATTATGCTAGTATCTGTAACAGAGCGTACACGCGAAATTGGTATTCGTAAAGCATTAGGTGCAACACGTGGTAAAGTATTAATGCAATTCTTAATCGAAGCTTGCATTTTAACAGCATTAGGTGGTTTTGTCGGATTTATGCTTGGAATCTTCTTCGCATGGATTGTCGCAATGTTTGCAGGATGGCCACTTGTCGTTTCACTAAAACTAGGACTTATCTCCGTTGCCCTATCTATGTTAATCGGTATACTATTCGGTTTACTACCAGCTAACAAAGCTGCCAAACTGGATCCAATTGAATGTTTACGATATGAATAAACAAAAACGTAGGAGTTTACACTCCTGCGTTTTTTATTTATCTACTAAATTGAGTTTCTTCTATTATATATGTTTCACGTTACAACTACCATTATAATACTCTTCATTATTTATAGGTACTAAGGCTATTATCTAATTCTATTATTGCAAAAATACTATGTAACAGACGAAAATCAAGGCGTAATTTTTTCCATACTTCGACTGATTTTGTAACAATTATATCGATATTTTATTAAATTTCACCTCATTTATATATTTTCACGCCTAAAAAGATTATCGTTTCATAACTAAATTTCCATTCAAACAGTAAAATAAGCTATTTTTGTAACGCTATAGATATCATCAAGAAATATTACCGTAACATTATTAACGTTACAGTAATTGAAATACTACTCATTTTGTGTTTCATATGCCCTAATACGCCAAAAAACAACAAGGAAGCGCTATCAGGATATTTATGGAATTGTTACAGAATATTAATGCCCCGTTACGAAAGCTTTGTAATTTTATGTTTTTCGCAAATAAGAAAATAATGGTTGCTATAATGAGGTCAACGAAAACAAATGCAATGGAGGCTATTATGAAAAAATTTATGGGTATAGCAACAGCAGCGGTTTTTGGTCTTGGGATTTTCACAACATCTGCTAAAGCAGAAACAATCGTAACGACTGACGTACTAAACGTACGAGAAAACCCAACTACTGAATCAAAAGTTGTAGGAAAATTATTAGATGGATATAAAGTAAATGTTTTACATACAGAAAATGGTTGGTCAAAAGTTCAATTGAATAGCGGTAAAGAAGCTTTCATAAGCGCTGACTATACAAAAGACACTTACTACGTAACAGCAAACGTATTAAACGTACGTGCTGGGGCAAACACAGACTCAGAGATTCTTGGTAAGTTGAAAAAAGATGATGTAATTGAAACAACACACCAAGTACAAAATGATTGGATTCAATTTGAATATAACGGAAAAACAGCTTATGTTCATGTTCCTTACTTAACAGGTAAAGCACCAGTTAAAGTTCAACCAGTAGCTAAAGTTGAAAAAACGACTACAGTTCAAGATACAGCTAAAGTTCGTGAAGCAGCTAAAGCTCAGGAAGTAGCTGAAACTCAAGCAAAAGCTAAAGCAGTGGAAGCAACTAAAGCTCGCGAAGCAGCTGAAGCTCAAGCAGAAGTTAAAGCTCAAGAAGCGGCTAAAGCTCGTGAAGCAGCTAAGGCTCAAGAAGCAGCTAAAGCTCAGGCAGATGCTGAAGCTCAAGCAGAAGTTAAAGCTCAAGAGGCAGCTAAAGCTCGTGAAGCAGCTAAAGCTCAAGCAGATGCTGAAGCTCAAGCAGCGGCTAAGGCTCAAGAAGCAGCTAAAGCTCGTGAAGCAGCTAAAGCTCAAGAGGCAGCTAAAGCTCGTGAAGCAGCTAAGGCTCAAGAAGCAGCTGAAGCTCGTGAAGCGGCTAAGGCTCAAGAAGCGGCTAAAGCTCAAAAACCAGCTACACAACAACCTGTTGCAAAAGAAACTGAAACAAGTGCACCATCATCTTCTCGTGAGTTACGTGTTGTAGCAACAGCTTACACAGCAGATCCACTTGAAAATGGTTATAAAGCAGGCGACCAAGTAAAATCAGCTTTAGGCCACAACTTAACAGCTAATCCAAACATGAAACTAATTGCAGTTGATCCAAGTGTCATTCCATTAGGTTCAAAAGTATGGGTTGAAGGTTACGGAGTAGCAATCGCTGGTGATACTGGTGGAGCTATTAAAGGTAATAAAATCGACGTTTTAATGCCAGATAAAGGTTCATCAAGTAGCTGGGGACGTAAAACAGTTACAGTTAAAGTATTAAACTAGTTATAAAAAAGAGCCAGTCTGGTCATCTCCCTGTCAAGTAGACAGTAATAAAAAGAGTATTATGCCACGGCCTTTTCCCGATATTCTATCGGGGAAAGGCCGTGAAGTTTTTCTTGGAATCTTTCTGTATTATAAAATTGAATATATTCTTGAATTGCTCGGTAGGCCATTTCATATGTTTTTGGGCGCACTAAATACAACTTCTCTGTTTTTAAATGTGAGAAGAATGATTCAATACATGCATTATCAAAACAGTTCCCACGTCTAGAATGACTACCGACAAATCCTAATCTTTCTAACTGCTTTGCGTAAGATTTTGATGTATATTGAAACCCTTGATCTGAATGTAAAAGGGGCTTAATGGATAAGGATTTCCCCTCTAATTGTTGTAATGTAGTTAAAACCAAATCTAAATCATTTCTTCGAGATAGCTTCCAGGCAACAATTTCATTGTTGTATAGATCTAACACAGCTGACAAATAAGCAAACTGATCTCCAATTCGTACATAAGTAATATCCGTTACATATTTTTGATTTTGTTTGTTCGCTTGAAACTCTCGGTTCAAATGATTTTTAAATATCACCGATGTTTTCCTTCCGTAAAATGGACGTTTTTTTCGGATGATAGATTGGATGCCTAATTCTCTCATGAGACGGCGAACACGTTTATGATTCATTACCATTCCTTCTCGAGCTAAAGCACGAGTCATGCGTTTATACCCATAGTAAGGGTGCTGACGATGAATAGATAAAATATGTTCTTTATGCCACATATCCCTTTTCTGACG
>NZ_JBPWJX010000022.1:0-80040 GCF_051781745.1 Bacillus cereus group sp. Bce019 | reverse complement strand
GCATGTATTAGGCACGCCGCCAGCGTTCATCCTGAGCCAGGATCAAACTCTCCAATAAAGTTAGTTTGTCTAGCATCTAAAATAAAAATTGACGTTTCACGTTGTTTGTTTCGTTCAGTTTTCAAAGAACTACTTAGTCGCTCATTTGCGACTTCCTTATGTTAACATCTTCATTTTTCAATGTCAACTAAGTTTTTTAATTTCTTTTTTGTCGTTTTCTGCGTTTCCGCATCAGCGACGGTTATTAATATATCATGCAGTATATACAGGGTCAATACTTTTTATAAAAAAATTTCACATCCCGTTAAAAACTTAAAAACCGCTGTAAAAATCATTATAGCATCCATTCATTCTTGGCTTTCCTCCTATTCATTTCATATCTTACCTCTTTATCAATTTACACGAGAGTGAAAATTCTAAATTTTATGTTATATTATTAGTATAGGAGCGTGGTGAGAATGAGCATTAAGTATTCAAACAAAATCAATAAAATCCGGACCTTTGCATTAAGTTTAGTATTTATCGGCCTCTTCATTGCATACTTAGGTGTCTTTTTCCGCGAAAACATTATTATTATGACAACGTTTATGATGGTTGGCTTTTTAGCTGTTATCGCTAGCACTGTCGTTTACTTTTGGATTGGTATGTTATCTACTAAGACTATCCAAATTATTTGTCCAAGCTGTGATAAGCCAACCAAAATGCTCGGCCGTGTCGATGCATGTATGCACTGCAATCAACCTTTAACACTAGATCGAGATCTAGAAGGAAAAGAATTTGATGAAAAGTATAATAAGAAGAGTTATAAATCATAAGTATCAAGGGAAATACGAATTTGCAACACTACAAACGTTTCAACTCATTAAAAAGTTGATTTCTTAAAAAATCAACTTTTTAATTGTTTTATTAAATTTATTACACCTATTTTTTCGAAATAACAGTAAACATCCCTGTCATATTAGGCGAATAATCTTTAAAATCATATTTTTCGTAGAATGATGTTTTACCTTGCGACGCAAACAAACCAATGAATGCTTTATCTGGAGTATTCCCATTTAAGTATTCTACTAAGGTATTCATTATTTTCTTTCCAATACCATTCTTTTGATAATCTGGATGAACCACTATATCTTGAATATAGAAATAGATAGCCCCATCACCAACAATTCTCCCCATGCCGATGATTTGATTATTATCCTTGACTGTTATACAGTAAATCGAATTTTGAAGTGATATTTCCGCCACCTCAAAGTTCATATAGTTAGTCCATCCCACAGAATCACATAAATATTTATATTCTTCCAATGTTGGAATGTTATTTTTAATCTCATAATTCTTCAAAATGTCCCCTCCAAGAATTCATTTCCACCAATACAAAGTAAATTCGACAAACTTTTATCTAACCCTTCTTACTAACTTAGCACTGTAAATCCCGATTAACCTCACGCTAATCCTTATATAATAAAGAAAGAGGCTGACGTATAGCCGTCAGCCTCTTTCTTTATTATATATTACGCCTTATGACACTCTGGACAAACGCCATAAATTTCTAAGCGATGACTATTGATAACGAAGCCTGTCGTTTTCGCAGCTTCCTCTTCCAGCTTTTCCAAGCCTCCATAAGGAAAATCAACAATCTTACCACATTTTTCGCAAATCACATGATAATGTTGACTTGTAACATAATCAAATCTACTTGAAGCGTCTCCATAAGTTAATTCCTTTACAAGTCCAACCTCTTTAAACACACGTAAGTTATTATAGACAGTTGCAACACTCATATTTGGAAACTTACCTTCTAATGCTTTATAAATATCATCCGCTGTTGGGTGCGTCATTGATTCCACAAGGTACTCTAAAATAGCATGACGCTGTGGAGTAATGCGTACACCCGTATTTTTCAGCATTTCTAGCGCTTCTTTTAATTCTTCTTTGACCACCGTCATGCACCCCGATTCTATACGGATTATTATTTTATAATTCTTATAAAGAGTGTACTCCTTTTCTTATAAATCGTCAATATTTCTACTATAAGTATGTAGTTTATTTTTATATTCAGGACTTGTTTTTATGTATCTTTCCCTTTTTTCTTCATATATTCCATAGAAAAAAGTGCGACATAATCGCACTTGGAATACTATCATCTGAGGAGGTATGCCCTACACTTCCACTTTATGTAAGGCAGTAAAATATGTATAGACACTTGCCTTGTTTCTGCATATTTTATCTCCAATGTAGATTTATTTTATATAAGAAAGAACATCCTCAATATGTCCTTTCACTTTCACTTTACGCCACTCTTTTACAAGTTCACCGTCTTTATTAATAAGGAATGTAGAACGCTCGATTCCCATATACTCTTTCCCAAAGTTCTTTTTTAACTTCCAAACATCGTATAACTCTGCTACTTTATGATCTTCATCTACTAAAAGTGTAAATGGCAATTCATGTTTCTCAATGAATTTCAAATGTCTATTCGCTGAATCAGGACTTACTCCAAGAATAACCGTATCCTTCTCTTGAAATACTCCATACGCATCACGAAAATCACATGCTTCAGTTGTACATCCTGGCGTCATATCTTTCGGATAAAAATAGAGAACTACATTTTTACCGCGGAAATCAGCTAGGCGAACTTCTTCTCCGTTACTTCCCTCTAATGTGAATTCTGGTGCCATTTCTCCTACTGTAATCATAGTTATCACTCCTACTCTTTTCCTTTACTATAACAAATGCTTCCTTATTTTTCATTGTCTATTACAGACCTCATCACAAAAGCAAAAGGGAGTGTATATCCAATTAGCGCTTCTGCGATTGCAATCCATCGCCCAATTCCAATCGGAGATATGTCACCATATCCAACAGACAATAGAGTAACTGCGCTAAAATATAAACAAACTTCGACGAGTTGAAAAGAATGAGCGTTCAAACTTTCTCCGTCCTCTTTCAAAACTGCAAAACCCATTTCCTCTAATACAACGTAACTTAATCCAAATGCGATTAGTACTGTTGTATAGATTAAAAATAATGTGGCCAAATTATAGAGCGAAAAAAAACGCGTTGAATCCGAATAGGAACTCCATAATAATTGGACACTTTTCAAAATAGCGATTGCTGCAATTAATAGAATAAATCCCCATAACATGTCCTCCACCTCATTTTATATGTATGAGGTGGAGAACTGATTTATCCCTTAGAAACGAACAAGCTTCTATAATTAATTACCCGCGCCACGATACCTTTTTACCCCTTGGTTCCAGAGGGTGATTGCAATCGTAAAACAGATAACACCAACAATTGGCGTCGCAAATGCATAACTATTCCATTCTGTTTTTCTTAAAAAGTATGCCGCTGGATATACTCCAACAAACGCAAACGGTAAAACAAACGTTAAAATGAAACGAATTACACGATTATAAATATTAACAGGATAGCGCCCGTAATTACCTATGTTATACATAAGAGGCATAATTGAACTTTTCGCATCCGACCAAAAACCAAGGCTCGCCAGCGTAACAAATATCCCTCCATATACAAGTGCTCCTCCTCCTACCATCAATATAAATAAGAAGAAATCATACCAGTAAAAAGATAATTGTAACTCCACAGCTGCATATCCCATTACAACAATCCCTGTAATAGCTCCAATTAAAGATTCAAGTTCCATTCTTTCTAATATAATTTGAAATAGGCTATGGATCGGCCGCGTTAATACACGATCCATCTCCCCTTTAATAATGTATCGATCATTAAAATCCCATATATTAAAGAAAGCTGAAAAGATGGCAAATGGTACTAAAAAGAAACCATAAATAAAGATTACTTCTTCTCGACTCCATCCCTTCAATGCTTGTGTATGCCCAAATACAACGAGAATAAATATTAAATTAACTGCTTGAAGCGATAAATCAGAAAGTAAACCAACGATAAAATCGCCTCGATACTCCAATTTTGTTTTTATATATTGACTTGCATATTGTAAAAATAAGTTTATATATAGCATCTCATCATCCCCCTTGTACAATTAGACGTTTTCTCGCCGTTCTCCACATGAGTACAATTGGAATAATAAGTACAATCGCCCAAATCACTTGAAATACTAAAGCCTCATACAACTTACTCCCCTGTATACCTTCAGAAAAAATCATACTTGGAATATAACTAATAGCCTGAAACGGTAAAAACATCATTGCTTTTTGGGCCCATAGCGGATAAAAACTAATTGGTAATAATAGACCTGAAAATAAATCAATAACAACGCGTTTTGCATACATAATCCCACTATTATTAAATAGGAAAAACGTAAGCATTCCCGTCATTAAATTAATTTGTGTATTAATAATAAAACTAAATATTAAAGATAAGAAGAAATATAACCAAGTTTGAAAATTTGTTGTAATTTGCAACGAAAATAATAACGTAACGATAACCATGCCTGGAATGGAAAAGAAGGCAAAACGGAATATTCCCTCGCCAAGACCTTGCATAACTTTCATTCCCAAATAGTTATACGGACGAATTAATTCTACAGCCACACGTCCTTCTTGGATCTCCATCGCAATTTCCCTATCTATATTATTAAAATAGAAGGCACGTGCCATCCACGCGATTGCGATATACGTGGTCATTTGCGAAATAGATAAACTTTCAATATTCTCTTTTCCGCTATAAATTGCTTGCCATAAAAAATAGTAAGCACCGATATTAATCGTATAAATTAAAATCCCGCTATAGTAATTTGTACGATACGCAAGCATCATTAAAAAGCGAATTCGAATCATTTCAATATACTTACCCATGCGTAATACCCTCTTCATAAATGTTACGAATAATTTCCTCTGTAGACACTTCGTTAATTTTTAAATCTTTAATTTGAAAGGCTTGTACTACTTTAGAAATAAGCATTGAAATAATAACTTCTTCATTCGGAATTTTTGCAACCCATGCATTTTCCTCTTTTGCTTTCGACCAAACAACATGATTATCTGGCATAACCATTGATAAAGCCTGATAGGAAACTGGTGCAACAAACTGAAAGTGAATTTCCTTCTCCGCTCCCCACTGCGTACGAAGATTATTTAAAGAACCGTCATACATAATATTTCCTTCATCCAGCATGATAACGCGCTCACATAAAGCTTCAATATCAGTAATATCGTGTGTTGTTAATAAAATTGTTGTTTTATAACGTTCATTCATTTCTTTTAAAAATTCACGTATTTTCAATTTCACAAGTACATCTAACCCAATTGTTGGCTCATCTAAAAATAATAACGGTGGATTATGAATTAAGGCTGCCGCTAATTCACAACGCATCCTTTGACCAAGAGATAATTTTCGAACTGGTTTATCTAATAAGGGCCCTATATCTAACGTTTCAATTACGTGCTCCATATGCTCCTTATACTGAGCGTCTGATACACCATACACTTTCTTTAATAAACGAAACGATTCTTGTACTGCAATATCCCACCAAAGTTGCGAACGCTGTCCAAAAACAACACCAATTGTTCTTACAAATTCTTCTCTTTGTTTATGTGGGTTCATTCCATTTACTGTGATTTGCCCTGATGTCGGAGTTAAAATCCCCGTAAGCATTTTAATTGTTGTTGATTTACCAGCACCGTTCTCACCGATATAACCAACCATTTCACCTTGCTTTACAGTAAAAGATACATCATTTACTGCTGGTACTATTTTATAATTACGATTTAATAAATCGCGAAATGCACCCTTTAAGCCCGGACGACTTGAATAGGCTGTAAACTCTTTACGTAACCCTTGTACCTCAATTACCGATTTCATAATCGGACCCCCCTCCTAAATGTCACAACGAATAGTTTACCCAACTGCCTTCGCTATCACAAACAATACGTCTTTTCGAAAAACATGTTAGAATAATACATAGATTTTTGTAAGGAGATGAATTGTAGTGAATTTCACAAAGTCAGAAGCATTACATAAAGAAGCTTTAGAGCATATCGTTGGCGGTGTTAACAGTCCTTCTCGTTCTTTTAAAGCAGTTGGCGGCGGCGCTCCTGTTGCTATGGAACGTGGGAAAGGCGCTTATTTCTGGGATGTAGACGGAAATAAATATATCGATTATTTAGCAGCATACGGTCCTATTATTACTGGACATGCTCATCCGCATATAACAAAAGCAATTACAACAGCTGCTGAAAATGGGGTACTTTATGGAACACCAACAGCGCTAGAGGTAAAATTCGCAAAAATGTTAAAAGAAGCAATGCCTGCATTAGATAAAGTCCGTTTCGTAAACTCTGGTACAGAAGCAGTGATGACAACGATTCGTGTTGCTCGTGCTTATACAGGTCGCACAAAAATCATGAAATTTGCTGGTTGTTACCACGGTCATTCTGATTTAGTACTTGTGGCAGCTGGATCTGGCCCTTCTACTTTAGGAACTCCTGACTCAGCTGGCGTACCACAAAGTATCGCACAAGAAGTTATTACCGTTCCATTTAACAATGTAGAAACTTTAAAAGAAGCTTTAGATAAATGGGGTCATGAAGTAGCAGCTATCCTTGTAGAACCGATCGTTGGAAACTTCGGTATTGTAGAGCCTAAACCTGGATTCCTTGAAAAAGTGAATGAACTTGTTCACGAAGCTGGCGCACTAGTAATTTATGATGAAGTTATTACTGCTTTCCGCTTTATGTACGGCGGTGCTCAAGACTTACTTGGTGTTACACCTGACTTAACAGCGCTTGGTAAAGTTATTGGCGGTGGCTTACCAATCGGTGCTTACGGTGGTAAGAAAGAAATTATGGAACAAGTTGCTCCGCTTGGACCTGCATACCAAGCTGGTACAATGGCAGGAAACCCTGCTTCTATGGCATCAGGTATCGCTTGTCTAGAAGTACTTCAACAAGAAGGGCTTTATGAGAAATTAGATGAACTTGGTGCAATGCTTGAAAAAGGAATTTTAGAGCAAGCAGCGAAACATAATATCGACATTACATTAAATCGTCTAAAAGGGGCTTTAACTGTATACTTCACAACTAATACAATTGAAGATTACGATGCCGCACAAGATACAGACGGTGAAATGTTCGGTAAATTCTTCAAGCTTATGCTTCAAGAAGGAGTTAACTTAGCACCTTCTAAATACGAGGCATGGTTCTTAACTACAGAACATACAAAAGAAGATATTGAATATACAATCGAAGCTGTCGGCAGAGCATTTGCTGCCCTAGCAGACAATAAATAATCCCGTCATTAAAAGGAAAAAAGAAAGCTCACCTTTCTTTTTTCCTTTTTTCTATTTCATAAATTACGTATTAATAGTATAATTATTCATAATTATCTGTTTTATATTCTTTTACAGCATTACTATCTCTGTGTACAAGGTGATTTGCGCCTTAAATAGTAAGATTATTCTAACTTTTACAAGAGGGGGGATTGACGGATGCTCAATAAAAAAAATACATGGACACCGTCTTTATTTCGAGATTATAGAAATGCAGAACATGATGCGTGTGGAATCGTTTCCGTTATGGAGAAACGAAAAATTGCTACAAAAGAAAACATTGACCTTTGCATACAATCACTCGTCAAAATGAATCATAGAGCTGGTTTCATTAATGGCGAGGGCGATGGCATCGGCATTCACATTGATATACCAAAAACACTTTGGAATGAAAAACTAAAAAGTAGCGGATATAATCCAACGATTGTGGATCATCCCCACTTTATCGTTGGACATTTTTTTCTAAATAAAAAAGAAACCATTACTGCCTTAAAAGATTATATTCGTACGCAATTAAACAACAAAAACTTTACTATTATTTTCGAAAGTGACGATGCAACAAACTCAGATGCGCTCGGTCCACTTGGTAAACAAGAAGAACCTTTATTTTGGCAAGTTGCCCTTATCGCAGAAAACGAAATTATAAATATTGAGCAAACATTATTTTCTGTCACAATAAAAATAGAGGAAAACGAAGCAATTCATGTTGCTTCATTAAGTCATGATCATGTTGTATATAAAGTTCTAGGTGCTGGTGATACGCTTGTTGCCTACTATAGTGATTTACAACATCCGCTTATCGCTTCAACTATGACATTAGGACATAACCGCTACTCTACTAATACATTATCTAATTTTTTTCGTGTACAACCATTTAGCATTCTCGGACATAATGGTGAAATTAACACAATTGCGAAATTACGCGATCAAGCTGAAATGATTGATGTACCACTTACTGCAGGAGGCAGTGACTCTCAAGATTTAAACCGCACCTTAGAAACCCTACTTGTTCAATACGGCTACAGCTTATTTGAAGCAATGGAAATTCTATTCCCACCAATTATTAATGAAATTAAACTTTATGAAACACCTTTACAAGATTTATATACGTATATACGTGAAGCTTGGGGACATTTTGCACAAGGACCAGCTGGCATCATTTCCCGTTTTAAAGATGAAGCTGTTTTCAGCGTTGATTCCCTTGGATTACGCCCAGTATGGAAAGTAGAGACAGAGAGCTCTTATATTTTCTCTTCTGAACCTGGAGTTGTATCACCAACTAAATATGTAGCAGAACCAAAACCACTCGCTCCTGGAGAAAAAGTCGGATTAAAATGGAATGAACAAGATGAACTTGTTCTTTATGAATATGACAAATATCAAATCCAAGTATATAACCGTTTTAAAAAGCGAATTGATACTACCAATTACCATTTAAATTTATCTATCCCTGAAACGAAAAAAATCCAAGGGCTATGTGATTCTGTTCAAGTTGAAACGAAAGAATACGTCGCTTTCGGATGGGACCGAGAACATATTCAACTTCTTGAACAGATGGCAACAAAAGGCGTTGAGCCAATACGCTCACTTGGGCATGACTCACCACTTGCCGCACTCGATACTGATAGACGAAATATCGCTGACTTTATTAAAGAAAGTGTAGCTGTTGTTACAAACCCTGCAATTGACCGTGACCGTGAAATTGAACACTTCTCTACACGTACTGTACTTGGAGAGCGTCCAAGTTTATTAAGCGGCGCAAAACGGCCATTTGTAGTTGAAATGCTTTCACCAATTATTTTAGAAGGCAGCGTGGCACAACCTATTGCAGAGGAATTACACACAATTACGTACGAACAACTCATAGAGCTATTTAAGACTCATAACTCTATCGCCACAATCTCTGCTACATTCAGCTCGTCAGAAACTCTGCAATGCGCATTAAGCCGCATTAGTTCTGAAGCGATAGCTGCTGTTAACAATGGCGCTTCCCTACTAGTATTAGATGACGCAAAAGCCCATCTAAATGAACGATTGTGGATTGATCCACATTTAGTTACTGCTAAAGTACATCAAGCATTAAGTGAAAATAAATTACGCCGCAATTGTTCTCTCGTTATACGTTCTGGTGCTCTTCGCTCCTTACATGACATTGTCACGCTATATGGATTAGGAGCAGATGGTATTAATCCATATTTATTATTCGCGACTGTAAATGATGGAACAAAAACACCAATTACGAATTTGTATAATGCACTTAATAAAGGATTAGAAAAAGTCATTTCAACAATTGGAATTCATGAGTTACGTGGTTACGGACGTCTCTATTCATCTATTGGGTTACATGAAGAAATCGCAAACATATTACAGATTACAAATTTCTTCGGTTCAAATGATTTAGCCTTTTCACTTGAATCACTTGTTGAAGATGCAAAAATACGAGCAGAGGATTATAACAATCCTAAAATTAGAATGCGAAAATCATTTCATATATTCCCGCGAATTTGGAAAGCAATCGGCGATGTTGCAAAAGGAAATTCTTATGATGATTACCGTGACAAGTTAAGTGAACTAGAAGAGAATAATCCAATCGCAATCAGACACCTTGTTCAAACGAAACAAACAAAACATGTCGTTCCAACTGAAGAAGTATCTATCGGCATCAAAAATCATAATTTACCATTTATTATTAGTTCTATGTCATTTGGTTCTCAAAACGAAATTGCCTTTCGCGCATATGCAGAAGCAGCCGATCAGCTAAATATGATTAGCTTGAACGGTGAAGGCGGCGAAATTAAAGATATGATTGGAAAATATCCACATACACGTGGACAACAAGTAGCATCTGGGCGATTTGGAGTAAATGCCGAACTACTAAACTCATCAAACTTAATTGAAATCAAAATCGGTCAAGGCGCAAAGCCTGGGGAAGGTGGGCATTTACCTGGTTCAAAAGTGACAGCCAAAATCGCTGAAGCACGTAATGCGACAATCGGCTCAGATTTAATTTCGCCTTCTAATAACCATGATATTTATTCAATTGAAGATTTAGCTCAAATGATTACAGAAATTAAAACAGCTAATCAACTTGCCAAAGTAGCCGTGAAAGTCCCTGTTGTTCCTAATATCGGAACAATTGCTGTCGGTATCGCCAAAGCTGGCGCTGATTTTATTAACATTAGCGGATTCGATGGCGGAACAGGCGCTGCACGTATTCACGCATTGCAGCATGTAGGTCTCCCTGTAGAAATTGGTGTTAAAGCCGCTCACAACGCTTTATTAGAAGCAAGCATGAGACATAAAGTAGAGATTTGGGCAGATGGTGGTATTCGAAGTGTAAATGATGCCTTGAAAATCATGCTCCTCGGAGCAAACCGTATTGGATTTGGCACACTATCAATGATTGCAATCGGCTGTACTACTTGCCGTGGGTGCCATCTAGATACTTGCCATGTTGGAATTGCGACACAAATCGAGTCTGAAGCACAAGCAAAAGAACACGGGTTACGCCGCTTCGTCCCACGCGAATTAGAAAGCGCAGTTGCTGGCCTGCTAAATTTATTCACCTCTTTCGGTGTAGAACTAAAACGATTAACAGGACAGCTTGGTTATACAAATTTACAAGCAATTGTTGGACGTTCTGATTTATTAGAGCAAGTTCGAGGCGAAAATTTATTAAACTTACGTAATTTACTACAAATAATAGAACATCCATCTGTTACAACAACAGAAGGCGTATCGGAAAAACAATTTAAGACAGTTCATTCCGCTGACTCAAAAGAATTGGTAGGCGTTGGTGTAGAGCAACGCGTTATGGGTGGTCTAGAATCATGTTATCGCGTTCGCAGTAAACTATATGAAGCTACTCAACTTGAACCACTTACATTAAAGTATACGAATGGTTCTATTCCCGGAAATGGGTTAGGTGCTTACAATAGTGAAAATTTATTTATACACGTAAATGGCGGCGCACAAGATGGCATTGGTAAAACTTCCTTTGGTGGTGGGATTTATATAACGAAATCAAAAGGAAAAGACGGAGTATATTATAACGGTTCTGTCGGAAAAGGATTTGGATATGGTGCACAAAAAGGGGCACTATACGTACAAGGGAACGCTGATGCTCGCGCTGGCATTCGCCTTTCTGGGGCAGACATGATAATTGGAGGTAGAATAACAAAACCACTCCGTGAAAAAGAGCAAGGAAATATAGGTGCATACTCCAATATTAAAGGTTTTGCTTTTGAATATATGACAAATGGGCGAGCGCTTGTTTTAGGTGACCCTGGTCCATGGATTTGCGCTGGCATGACTGGCGGTGTTGTTTATTTGCGTCGTGATTCAAACTTAGGCTTAACAGAACAGGCCTTAAAAAGAAGAATCGCAAAAGGCGCAAATGTTACATTACAAACAATTAGTAAAAATGGTTTGAAAGATGTAACTGAATTATTGCTAGACTATATTCGTGTACTAAACGAGCACGAGCAATATGAGGAAGTTGCTTTGTTAACACCATTATTAGATGATATACAGAACAAGTTTTTTGAGATTATCCCGAAAAAAGAACAGGCAGATCCATCTATCTCAACAGAGTAAAATGAGTAATTTTCATTATTAAGAAAAAATTGACGAAGTACGCTTCTCATAGTAATCTATAGTAACAATTTGAGACCTGCTGAAATTCAGCAGGTTTTTTTACTAAAAACTGATGTTTAAAAGGAATTAGGAAAAATTATAAAGTGAAACTTTAATTAGCCTACACCAATCGGGCGTTTACCGGCATCCAGCTTCTAAATTTTGAGGCGTGAATCTTACTACTCACAATTAGCGGGATAAAATGAACACTAATTTCTTTTAACGTCACTAAAATATCACTTGCTAACATATTGTAATGAATGTATAGTATCATGTTGTACATTCATTATGACAAGAGAAAGGATCTTATTAAGGGTATGAAACTTGGTGCTCGCATTTTAAAAACGGGTATTGCCATCACGTTAGCTTTATTTGCTTGTATTTTACTTCAATTACCGAGTCCGGTATTTGCGGGAATTTCAGCTATCTTTGCTGTTCAGCCGTCTGTATACCGTTCTTATTTAACAGCACTTGAACAAATTCAAGCAAATGTAATTGGTGCGATATTTGCTATCGCATTTGCTACTGCTTTTGGACATAATCCTTTTATTATTGGATTAACATGTATATTAGTAATTGCTCTTACATTACAATTACGATTAGAAAACACAATATCAATTGCTTTAGTAACAGTTATCGCCATTATGGAGTATCAAGGCGAAGATTTCTTTAGTTTTGCCTTACTTCGATTTGCGACGATTATGATTGGTATTATTGCGGCTTCACTTGTAAATTTAGTATTTATGCCGCCAAAATATGAAACAAAACTTTATCATCGTATCGTTGATAATACAGAAGAAATTGTAAAATGGATTCGAATGAATAGCAGGCAGGCTTCTGATTTTACAACGCTAAAAACTGATATTGATCGTATGAAAGAAAAAATGATCAAACTAAACCATTACTATTTGCTGTATAAAGAAGAAAGAAGCTACACGAAAAAAGTAAAGTTCGCAAAAATTCGTAAGCTCGTTTTATTCAGACAAATGTTAGCGACAACAAGCCGTGCTTTAAGTACGTTAAAATCATTACACCGTACTGAAAATGAACTGCGCTATATGCCGGAAGAATTTCAGGAATCTATCCAAAACGAACTTGACTCATTAACGCATTATCATGAACAAGTTTTATTAAAATTTATTGGTAAAGCAAAAAAACAACAATCAGTTGAAATGCTTGATGAAGTTGAAACAGGTAAACAAGAATTAATTGATATCTTTATGGAATATCAAAATAAAGACGATGAAGAAGCATATAAAACATGGTTACATCTCTTCCCTCTTATTTCTTCCATCATTAACTATAGTGAAGAAGTAGAGCATTTAGATTTGCTTGTAGATAGCTTCTACACATACCATAAACCAGAAAAAGAACTCCAAATCGATGATAAAAAAGAAGACGAATAAAAAAACAGCTCCTTTTATGCTAAAGGAGCTGTTTCTGTTATATGTTGAAGTTGATATAAATTGTAATAAAATCCTCTTTTTTGCATTAACTCTTCATGAGAACCAGTCTCTTTAATCTCACCGTCTTCAATGTAAATAATCGTATCAACATGCGTAATCGTCGCTAATCGATGTGCAATTATAATCGTTGTCCGGTCAGCAGCTAACGTCTGAAGCGCCTCTTGAATATACCTTTCATTTTCTAAATCTAATGCTGAAGTTGCTTCATCTAATATAAGTACCGAAGGATTCTTTAGAAACACTCGTGCAATTGCCACGCGTTGTCTTTGCCCGCCCGATAGCTTCACACCACGTTCTCCAACGACAGTATTATAACCATCTGGTAAGTCTATAATAAAATCATGAATTTGCGCAGCTTTAGCAGCTGCAATCACCTCTTTCTCTGTAGCCTTCGGATTTCCATATAAAATATTAGCTCCAATTGTATCGCTAAACAATAAATTATCTTGCAGTACAATTCCAATATGACTACGCAAATTTCTCATATTATACTTTCTTACATCTATGCCATCTACATAAACCGTGCCTTCAGAAACATCATAGAAACGCGGGATCAAACTAGCAAGAGATGACTTTCCTCCCCCACTTGCTCCTACAAGCGCTACTTTCTCTCCAGGCTGCATAGTTAATGACAAGTTGTGTAATATCTCTTTTTCATCTACATTATAACGAAAAGAAACATTGTCAAATACAATTTCTCCATTTAATTTTTTCGTTTGTACCGCATTTGGCACATTAACAATATCGTATTTTTCATCTAACAGTTCAAACACACGGTCCATCGATGCAAAAGATTGTGTTAATGTTGTAGATGAATTAACAAGGCGGCGAAGCGGACTATATAAACTATCCATATATCCAACAAAAGCTACCATCGTTCCTAGCGTTAACTGTCCTTGAATTACTTCATATGCTGCAAAACCAATCACAAGTAACGGACCTAAATCGGTTAACGTATTTACTGCCGAAAATGTTCTTGCCGTCCAACTTGTATGGGTTAATGCTTTCGTTAAAAATTCATTATTTCTTTTTTCAAACTGCTTCCCCTCATACTCTTCTAACGCAAAGCTACGTGTCACTTGCATTCCTTGAATACGTTCATGCAAATACCCTTGCATCGTCGCTAACGCTTGTGAACGCTCTTTCGTCAATTTCCGAAGACGCCCGAAAAAATATTTCACTGCAATTACATAAATAGGTAAAATCAATAACGCAACAAATGTTAATTTTATATTCATAGAAAACATAACAATGATAGCAATAGCAATTGTTGCAGTATCTAACCAGACGTTCATCAAACCAGTAATTACAAAATCTTTCGTTTGTTCTACATCATGGATGACACGCGAAATAATCTCCCCTGTTTTTGTATTGGAGTAATAACGTAAACTTAACTTTTGTAAGTGACCGAAAATATGCTTCCGCAAATCATACAGTATTGTATTTGCGATACGTTGGGCGAAATATTGACGATAATATTCAATCGGTGGTCTTAATACCGCAAAAATAAAGAAAGCAATTCCAATCGCTGTTATTAATTGAGATGTTTTATCTTGAAGTGAGCCAGCGCCTTGAATTACATCATCGATAATATACTTTAATAACCACGGCATAATAAGTGGGATACCGAACTTAACTAGTCCAATAATAATTGTAATAGCAATAAGCCACCGATATGGTTTAACAAATTGTAAATATCTTTTTATGCCTTGCACATAATCCCCCCTCTAATAGGACAAACCTGCCGGGAAGCCCCCTGCAGGTTTGTTTTAATTTCTGTACATTAAATATCGTTCATACCACATATCTACGAAATCTGGTGCAAATGGACCTTTTCTTTGATGAATCCACTGTGTTAAATGTGCTACATTTCGTTTTAAAATTGTATCAATAACAGGTGGATACTGCATAATTTCACTATGTTTTTCATACTCATCTTCATCTAGAAGCGTATATGTCATATCTGGATATACTTTAATATCTAAATCATAATCAATATACTTTAATGCTTCAGGATCATACGCAAAAGGTGAGCTTAAATTACAATAATAATATACGCCATCTTCCCTAAGCATCCCAATCACATTAAACCAATAGTTGGCATGAAAATAGCAAATTGCTGGTTCACGAGTAATCCATGTTCGGCCATCCGATTCTGTAACTACTGTACGATCATTCGCTCCGATTACAAGACTCTGTGTCCCTTTTAAAATTGTTGTTTCTTCCCACATTCTATGAATGGAGCCATTATGTTTATAACTATGTATTTGTACTTTTTCTCCTTCTTTGGGAAATCCCATATATGCTCCCTTCTTTCAACTGCAAATGCCCTTTGAACGGCATTCACTTTTTTTCTATTATAACTTTTTTGTCGAAATTTTAAAACTAAAGGGATAAGACTCTATTTTTCAAACTGAATATGTAGGAGGTTTATCGTTGAATACTATGCCCCACCGCTTCTTAGGAGATAAAAGGATTGTACTGTATTATTTATAAGCGAGGACATGTAATAGAAAAAGCCCTTCTCTATTTCCATACAAAGAAGGACTTTTCACCTAAAGATAACAATATATCTTATCCTAAATTTGAAATCATTTTTTCAGTTGCAAAAGATTGAATTACACTATTCGTTTGCTCTTCAAATTTCTCATGTAACATCTTCAACGCTACTTCTGTTCTATATATTTCCTGGCGGATAAAATGCAGTTCTTTTTTATCGCACGTATCTTTTTCATTCATTTCAATTTGTTGATACTTCTCTAGATGTGCTTGTAACTTTAACAATTCATCCATCGTTTCTAATTGCTCCCCTACCAACTTATCAAAATCGTTCATTACTTACCCCCTTTTGGACTTATTCATCAGTTATTATTCCTAATTATATAATTCTAATTGTTAACTTCCTTCTCCTTTGACTACATTTGTTGACTTATTAGAAGTTATGTCGTTCGCTTTCTTTTCCTTACAACGATCCACGCAAAAAGAAAACACTTCTCCCGAATTAGAGAAGTGTTTTTCTTTCATTACTGATTTGAGCTAGAAGATTGTGATTGTTTTGCAGCTGACTTAGCATTTTGTTTTTTCACAGCATGCACGTCTGTTTCAGTAGCAAATTCTGTACCATAACTAGCGTTTGCACTTTGTGCACCAGAAGCTTGTGCTTTCTTTGCTTCTGATTGTGCGTTTGCTTGTTTTACTGCTTGTACATTTGTTTCAGTTGCAAATTCTGTACCATAACTAGCATTTGTACTTTGAATGCTAGCACCAGAAGTTGCCTTGTTATAACCTTGTTGTTTTTTACTCATCTTTCTCACCTCCACAATCAATAATGTAACCAATTCACTTAGAAGCTATCCGTAATTTTCTTTTGAATAATTTCCGCATATATCTTTTGTTACTTATTCAAACTATAAGAAATGGAGGTGGAAATATGTATATAGGACGCGATATGACTGAACTAACGATGATTTCAAAAAATGAATGGAAAGAAGATGAATTAGCTTATTTTCATCACTCACTACAACAGGTTCTGCCTTATTTAAATGTAGAAGGGCAGAGTATTTACAAAGAAATTGTAGTAGAAATTGAATCAAGAGGCGGCTTACAAGAAGGTGAAGCTAGTTGGACTCATGGGACAAAAATTTCTTACGATTAAAAAAGTGTTCCCTAGATTGGGAACACTTTTTTATTTATTGCATTGTAATTTTCTCCACACAATTTTCATAAATAGTACGGTGTGATTTTGAGAAAGGTAATTGCTCAAATACCTCTTTCGATACAAATTTTAATGTATCTGTATCAACAATATTACCGGTTACTTTTCCGTAAAATACAAATATATCCCAAGTACGATGTGTAAACGTATGTTGTACATTCATTGCGTATTCATCAATAGAAACCTCGAGCTCAAATTTTTCTTTCATATAATCTATAAGCTGTTCCTTCTGATTTCGAATACCTTCTCCAAGTTCAGCATTAGGAAACTCCCACATGTTAGCTAACAAACCTGTACTTGGACGTTTATTAATAACGTAACGACCGTCTTCAGTTTGAAGTACGCCTGCAACAATAGGTACCATTTTAGGAGCTTTCGCTTTACTTTTTACTGGTAATTCTTTTTGAACACCTTCAGCATATCCTCTGCAATGCTCACGCACAGGACAAAGTAAGCACGATGGATTTTTAGGAATACAAATCAATGCACCTAATTCCATCAATCCTTGATTAAAATAAGATGGGTTTTCTACTGAAATAATTTCACGCACAATCTCTTCAAAAACTTTTCGAGTCTTTGGTTTTGCAATATCATCCCATACTGATAAAATACGAGATAATACACGCATAACATTTCCATCAACTGCCGGCTCTGGTATACCATATGCGATACTTAAAATAGCACCTTTTGTATATGGTCCTACTCCTTTTAACTTTTCAATTTTCTTTACATCACTTGGTACAACCCCGCCGTATACTTCTTTTACCTCTTTTACTGCCGCATGTAAATTACGTGCTCTAGAATAATATCCTAAACCTTCCCATGCTTTTAATACTTCTTCATCATCTGCGTTCGCTAACGCTTCAAGTGTAGGAAACTTCCCCATAAAATTTGCGTAATATGGTTTTACAGCTTCTACTCTTGTTTGCTGCAACATAATTTCAGAAACCCAAACACGGTATGGATCTTTATTCTTTCTCCACGGTAAGTCACGCTGTTCTTCTTCAAACCAACCAATTAAATCATTTTGAAACTGCTCTATATTAAAATTGTTTAGTATTTCAAGTGTCAAACTTGATCCCCCTCATTTTTTTGCATATAAGTACTATTATAAAGATTTTAGGAAAAAATTTAAGTAAGATGACATAGGAAATAGAAGGCAAAGGACTTGAGGTATCGAATAAAAAGAGTTACATTAATAAAAAACGGAGGTGGATTTCTATGGACACAGCCACTCACCTTGTTATGGGTATCACTTTAGGTAGCTTAGCAACATTAGATCCAGCCATAGCACAAAGTGATATTGGCCCCCAAGCTGTTATGCTTGCTACAATTGCTGGTTCCAACATTCCTGACATTGACACAGTTCTAAAATTGCGTAATAACGCTAAATATATAAGAAATCATCGTGGGATTACTCATTCTATTCCCGCGGTAATTCTTTGGTCATTCCTTATAAGTGGCATCTCTTTCGCCTTCTTTTCAGAAGCTCCATATCTTCATCTACTACTTTGGTCATTTATTGCCGTCTTTCTTCACGTCTTTGTAGATATTTTCAACGCCTATGGTACACAAGCATTACGACCTTTCACAAAAAAATGGGTCGCACTTGGCATAATTAATACATTCGATACCGTAATTTTCTTTATCCATATACTTGCAATTGCTTGCATGCTCGTCGGTTCTCATAAGGGATATACAGCTTTAGCGGCATATATATTAATGATTGTTTACTATATCGGACGGATTATGATGCACAGAAATATAAGAAGCGTTGTACACAAACGTTTCAAAAATGTCGAAAAGATTATCATTTCTCCTTCTTACCGATTTTATCATTACCATTTAGCAGTCGTTACGGCTGATTATTACTACGTTGCGAGATGGCACCGTGGTAACATCATGATATATGACAAGTTCGATCGGGTACCGTTCCCAGACAACAATATTATGCGAGCAGCTAAACAAGATGAAAACATCTCAGCCTTCCTATCTTTCTCTCCTGTATATCGCTGGGATATTTTTGATCATGACCATTATTATGAAGTACGATTCATTGATTTACGATATCGAAGTAAAGATTATTATCCATTTGTTGCAATCGTTCAGCTCGACCACAATTTAAATATTATTAATTCCTATACAGGATGGATCTTTAGTGAAGAAAAGCTTCGAAAAAAACTGGAATTACTTCCACATTAAAAAAAGCGACTTAAGTCGCTTTTTTTAATGTTTCAAATGATCTTCTTGATTAATTAAATGACTATACTTCGGATTATTTGTCCGCATTTCATGAAGGCGTACACCATGATTATTAATCCATGATCGTACCACTTGTTCCGTCATTTCATCGCCTTGATAACGACCTGATTTTGCATAAGTTGTTTGAAAATCTTCCCATAGTAACTCAACCCACGCACGAGCTTGTGCGTAAGAAAGCTTGTCATTCTTGTCTAATAATTCTTTCGTTAATGTTTCATAAATATCATTCATATTATAATCTCCTTTTACCTATTTATCCCTTCATTTCTAAAGGATAGTTTCTTCAATTTTGCACATTCTATAATTGATACTTCTTAAAAAGGTATCAACCGATAATGAGGAGGGCGTTCGCAATGGGTAAACAAGCCGAATTTTGGTCTGAGTCAAAAAACAACAGCAAAATCGACGGTCAACCGAAAGCGAAATCACGCTTCGCTTCGAAACGACCTAACGGCACAATTAACACGCACCCACAAGAACGTATGCGTGCTGCAAATCAGCAGGAAGAGTAGTACAAATTAAATTAACTTCCTACACGAGGTGATAAAGATGAGCTACCGTGATCGCTTAGATAGTCGTTCTGAATTATTTAACCATACGTGGACTCGTCCAAAACATGCGAAAGCGCAAGTTAACGGACAGACGCAACAAACCCAGTCTCTCATTATATTGGCAAATGAATGTAAAAAACGCCAATTTTAGAATCTCCTATCTCCTTTAACGCCTACCAAAGATGAAAACCAGAGAGATATGTGCTCTCTGGTTTTTATTTTTCTTGCAATAAGGAAATTGGTATGCCAATCTCTTCATTATCATTTTGCTTATATCCCCAAGCAAATACCCCATTGAAATACGTAATTTTAAATAATACACCAGGTTCTTCTACTAATTCATATGTTTCACCAATATGGAACTTGTTTATATCCGTCATATAAGCACGAGCCATTGCCATTTTTCTCATTAATACATCAAATTCATTGACAATCCCAAGCTGCTCAGCTTTTACTGCTTGCTCCTTCAAAGCGCCAATTTCTTCCCTTAGCTCATGCGGTGTCATTTCACTGTAGCGTTTTGGCATATTCATCTTATTCTCCTCATTCCTCTTCGCGTTTCATTTGCAAAAATATCTCGATTTCATCAATAGAGAATCCTTTTCGATATAACGCTTGTTTCATCTTGTTTTCAAATGTCCATCCATCATGCTTCTTATATTTCTCATAATATTTATTCCCATGATAGTGTAACGCTTCTTGTTGCTTTTCGTCATCTTTTTCGTCTTTCAATTCTTCCAAACAAATTTGAATTACTTCTCTAGAATATCCTTTTCGAACAAGCATCTCATCTAACTTTAGTTTCATTTGTAAAAAAGAATGTTTTTGATAAGATTTTTTCTTCTTCTCTATGAGAAACAAGGCATTCTCAATTTGCTTTTCCTTCGGATATTCTTGTAAACTATGTGTAATAATTAAATCCTGAACACCTTTATTTAATAACTCTCTTTTAATAACAGTTGGACCTTTTCGATTCACATTACTTTGCGTTCGCGTATATAAAACAGCATACTCTTTATCATTAATATATCGGTCATGTAATAATTTCGAAACGACTTCAGAGATGATGGCCTGTCCCACTTCTTTTTTTCGTAAAAAATCTTCTATTTCTTGTTTTGTTCTCATTTGATAGGATAAATAGGAGATTGCTTGTAAATATGCTTTTTGTACTTCTTCATTGTACAAAATATTCCCTAACTCGATTTCATCAATTTCTAAGCCCTTTTGTAATCCATGTTTTATTAAGATTACTTGATCCACACTAAATCCGTACTCTTCGCCTTGACCTTTATCAATATAAATATTAAATCGTTCTTTCGATCGTTTTTGTACTTCTATTTTTGTAATGACAGCCATACTCTCACCTCTCTATTATTTTAACATAGTCGAGGAACATTTTTTCTTTTCAAGAATATATATAATGAGGAGGAAATACTTGTGAAAATCGCAATTTCTGGTGGTACAGGCTTTATCGGTAAATCCCTTTCTACTTTTTTTATTCAAAAAGGATATACTGTTTACATTCTCACACGAAAAAAAACTACTGAAACTTCCGACCCTAACCTTCAGTATGTTCAATGGACACCAGATTTACAAACCTTCCCCCTCTCTTCTATTGATGTAGTTATTAATCTAGCCGGAGAGTCTATTAATAGTAGATGGACAAAGCAACAAAAGAAAGCCATTTTAAACAGTAGAATTCAAACAACAAAAGGACTCATTAAACAATTGCAGGGACTCCATACAAAGCCACACACATTTATTAACGCAAGTGCTATTGGATACTACGGAACATCTGAAATAGAGTCTTTTACAGAACAGCATGAGACTCCTGGAAATGACTTTTTAGCAAATACAGTATATTCATGGGAACAAGAAGCATCTAAAGCACGTTCTCTCGGAATACGAACAATCTACGCAAGATTTGGAGTCGTATTAGGTGCAAATGGAGGAGCTCTTCCAAAAATGCTACTTCCCTATCAATTCTATATCGGCGGCACCATTGGTTCTGGGAAGCAATGGTTATCATGGATTCATATAGACGACGTCGTTCGTATGATGGATTTCATCATACACAAAAAAGAAATTGATGGTCCTCTTAATATGACAGCACCAACACCCATAAGAATGAAGGAATTTGGAGAAAACATTGCAACTATAATGAACAAGCCTCATTGGTTGCCTGTACCTTCATTTATCATTCAAACTTTATTAGGTGAAATGAGCATACTTGTACTAGAAGGGCAACGTGTATTACCCATTAAGGCAATTGAACATGGATACCAATACACATTTCCGGCAATAGACCATGCATTACAAAATATACTTTCGCATACAATGTAGTACTTCTAAAACACAATTTCACATGGGCTCTTTCAAAACTTTCATTTTCTAGGATCCGAAGCATTACCATACAAATAACCTTTCAGTTACTTTCCCTTAACTTCCATTAGCATTATAAAGTAACAGAAATGAGGTACCTATGAAAATATTGCTCAAACAAGCCATTGTATACCCTATTACATCTCAAAAGTTTCAAGGCGATGTACTCGTTACAGGAGAGCGAATTACCGAGGTCAAACCTTTTATTCAACCTACTCAAGATATGACCGTTATAGATGCACGAGCACTCCATCTCTTACCTGGCTTTATTGATGTCCATACTCACCTTGGTCTCTATGATGAAGGCACTGGTTGGGCTGGAAATGATGCCAATGAAACATCTGAAGTTTCAACACCACATATTCGTTCTTTAGATGGAATCCACCCTTTGGATATCGCCTTTCAAGACGCTGTACAAAACGGAATTACAACCGTTCACGTTATGCCTGGCAGTCAAAATATTATCGGGGGGACTACTTGTGTAATAAAAACAGCTGGAACTTGTATTGATCATATGATTATTCAAGAACCTGCTGGTTTAAAGATTGCCTTTGGAGAAAATCCTAAAAAAGTCCATAGTAATGGAACAAAAGAATCCATTACACGTATGGGGATTATGGGGTTACTTCGGGAATCATTCTATGAAGCACAACACTACGGGCACGAAGCTGATTTTCGAATGCTTCCTATTTTAAAAGCATTACGTCGTGAAATACCCGTACGTATCCACGCTCACCGAGCAGATGATATTAGTTCTGCGCTACGCTTTGCAACGGAATTCAACCTCGATCTACGTATTGAACATTGTACAGAAGGACACTTTCTTGTTGAAGAGCTTTCGAAACATAATTTGAAGGTTTCAGTTGGTCCCACTCTGACACGTCGTTCTAAAATCGAACTAAAAAACAAGACATGGGATACTTACCATATATTATCTAAAAATGGTGTGGAAGTTTCTATAACAACAGATCATCCTTATACACCCATTCAATATTTAAATATTTGTGCCGCTGTCGCAGTAAGAGAAGGATTAGACGAGAAAACAGCACTAGAAGGAATTACCATATTCCCAGCGCGAAATTTGCGTTTAGAGGATAGAATTGGAAGCATCGAGGTTGGAAAAGATGCCGATCTCGTGTTATGGACTCATCATCCTTTCCATTATTTAGCCAAGCCTGTACTAACTATGATTGATGGAAAAATAATTTACAAAAAAAATAAAAAAAACTAGTTTATTTTTTTGACTAGATAAAGTATTATACGATTATAAACTGAATGAAACCATAATCAATTTGTGTCGTGATTATCATTTTCAAATTGATGAATGGGGAAGGCAAATGGTGCGCCACCAGCGTTAGAAACTGGTTCTAGTGGGTTCGATTCCCACCCCGAAATTTTTTAAAGATTGATATAAAAATTTCGAGGGTGGGGTGTTTTTTCGTCATGCTACCCTCGTGTGAGGAGGAGTTAGTATGTTGAAAAAACGCGACTTACACGACAGCCACGTTCTATACGAGTTAATGGTGGATCCAGCTGTCTTCCCTTTTGTGCGTCAAAAGGCTTATTCTTATGAAGAATATTTATTCTTAACAAAACAAACGATTGAAGCTGAAGAGCGTGGTGAATTAATTTCACGCACAATTTTAGATGAATGGGGTAACCCTATCGGAACAATTACTTTATTTGATGTGCAAGAAAAAGCTGGATTTCTCGGGACATGGCTTGGCAAACCATATCATGGAAAAGGCTATAATAAATTGGCAAAAGATTCATTTTTTAGTGAACTTTTCTATGAATTAGATATTGAAACAATTTTCATGCGTATTCGTAAAATAAATATTCGTTCTATTAAAGCTGCAGAAAAACTGCAATATGTGAATCTAGCAAACGAAACAAGAAAAGCCGTATATGATGAAATTAACGCAAACGAAGAAGTATATAACTTATATGAAATTCCAAAAGATCAATACACACTTGCTACAATGCGAGATACAACCTTCCAAGATGCTCATCAATTAAAAGAAGCATAATCTAAATTTTCTGAAATGATAATCAATCATTAACATTTTCCATATGCGTATATCCCCTCATGTCTTTGGAAACGATAAATAGTAACTTTAAGACACGAGGTGATTTGTAATGGATAAAAAGAAACGTGATAAAGCAAAAAACACATTATCTAGTACACAAGAAGTTCTCTATCAACGCGAATTTCAAAAAGCAGATCGTGCAGCAGGATATCGCTCGAAAAGCATTTAAAGTGAAAATGAATAATTAGAAGTTTCCCCCCTAATTATTCATTTTCATTACATAATTTTCTCGATTGATAGAAGTAAGCAAAAAAGCCCCTTATACATAAGGGGCTTTTTTGCTGTGGACAACTTTATCCACAAAACCAACAGAATTGTTAGTAATTTTCAAAAACATTTAATATTTTTCTATATTAAAGCATATATCAGCTGTTTTAATTGTGGATATTTTTCTAAAAATTGTGGACAATGTGGATATAGTTGTTAATATTCCGACTTTACTGTTTAATGAAAGCGTAATCCTTTTGTGGATAACTGGCTGAATTTTCTTTGAAAATAATAAAGAACCCTCTTTACATATACAAAGAGGGTTTCATATTAAGTAAAAGATTGTGCAAGAGCAGGTGATTTAATAGGTATATGACGCGGTTCTGCATGATTTTCTGCCAAAATTGCATCTACAATATGACCAGCTGGCTCTGGAAGATAGATGCTTTTCATTGCTTCTTTCATTTGAAGAAGCTTCACATCATCTTGTAATAATGCCTCTGTTTTTGCAAAAACCTCACTATCATCGCGAATGACAACTGCTGCTCCCTTTCTTTCAAAGTACATCGCATTTTCATTTTCTTGTCCTGGAACAGGCTTATATAAAATGACAGGTACTTGCAACGCTGCTGCTTCACTTAATGTTATTCCGCCTGGCTTCGTAATCATACAAGAAGTAACACGGAATAATTCATCAATATTTTCAACATACCCAAACACTTTTAATGCATCGGAATTTTGCTTCTGTAAACTTAATAAATCCTGTTTTAAAGCTTCATTTTTCCCACAAACGACAACTACTTGTAAATTAGGCACTGACATAAATGATTGGCATAGTTCTTTTACATTTCCTAATACCCCATGAGCACCTGCTACAATTAGTAAAATCTTTTTATTCTTACATAACTGATATTTAGTATATATGATTTCTGGATTTACCTTTAACTCAAAACTACTCCGAATTGGAATTCCTGTTTCAACAATTTGTTCCGCAGGTACACCGATATCAACCATCAATTCTTTCACATGATCCGTTGCAACAAAATAACGATCTACTTCTCGATGAATCCATATTTTGTGCACGCAAAAATCCGTTAATACGTTATAGACAGGAATTGAAATACCTGTTTGTTTCTTCAATTCTGGTACAGCGATAATTGGAAATGTATTAATTACAATATCTGGTTTCTCCACCTGTAATAGTGTTTTCAAACGTTTTCTTCCAAAGTTCGCATACCAAGATGCTATTTTCTTATCATAAATTTTTTCTACCCCGTAATAAAACAAACGATATAATTCTTTTCCTATTGTATAACTTTTTAAATATAGATATTTTGTAATGTCAGTTATAAATGGATGTGATTCTCCAAACAAGTCGCATACAATAACATCTTCAATTCCTTTTTGGCGAAATGTTTGTTCTAATGTTTTTGCTACTTGCACATGACCATTACCGTAATGTGCAGTTAATATTAAAACCTTGGGGTTTTTTATCAAACAAATCCACTCCTAGCTTTTTGTTTCTCCATATTGCATATACGACAATAGGAAAAACATTTTCCTTAAAAATTACATAAACAGATTCTAATAATTCCCTTTCAGCTATGTACCTGTCGTGGATATGCAAAGCATATAAGATTGACCCCTTAATCCTATCTGTGCTCATATCTTTACATTATACTTTCCTATAAGAGCTTTCGCAATAACTTACAAATGTTCTCTATTCTATGATACTCACTCTTTTACTTCTTAATTCTTTTTACTATTTTGATTTCCCTTTACAATTATGTAAATTTCTCCATTTATTCCGTACAAAATTATGGATATTCTACTTTCAGTATACTCTTTTATCAATATATACTCTAGATTTTATTGTAAAGAAAGCAAAAAGCCTAATCCAATATTTGGATTAGACCGCTTGTAAAATATATTTAGCATGTTCTACATTTTTCTCAGTAGGTGGTTCTACATTTGCGAGTGGATACTTGTGTCCAAGCGCCTCCCATTTATATACACCAAGCTTATGATATGGTAACACTTCAACTTTTTGAACATTAGACAGACTTTGAATAAAGCTAGATAGTTTTTGTAGATCCTCTTCATTATCCGTAACACCAGGAACTAATACGTGTCGTACCCAAATCGGTTTATTCTTATCCGATAAATAACGAGCAAATTGTAAAATATGTTCATTTGGTTTCCCTGTTAATTTACGATGCTTTTTGGAATCGATATGTTTCAGATCCAATAAAACTAAATCTGTATAATCCATTAAAATATCTAGCTTATTTTGGAATTCTGGTTCCTCAGAATAACAACCACCAGAAGAGTCGATTGTTGTATGGATACCAGCCGCTTTACACTTTTTAAACAACTCAATTAAAAAGTCTAGCTGTAATAATGGCTCTCCACCGCTAACTGTTATACCGCCTCCGGAAGCTTCAATAAATGGAAGGTAACATGTCACATCCTGCATCACTTCTTCAACTGTTATTTCTTTACCTTTACCGATTTCCCACGTATCAGCATTATGACAATATTGACAACGTAATAAACACCCTTGTGTAAATATGACATAACGAATCCCCGGGCCATCAACAGTACCACAAGACTCTACAGAATGTATTCTTCCTTTTACCATGTTACTTCCTCCTTTATTGAAACAGCCTCCCTTCGCTATATATTAAGAGCGAAGGGACACTTTTTTCATTTACATGCTTTCATGCATTGTACGGTTAATTACATCAATTTGTTGTTCACGAGTTAATTTAATAAAGTTTACAGCATAACCAGATACACGAATTGTTAATTGTGGATACTTCTCAGGATGTTCCATTGCATCCATTAATGTTTCACGGTTAAATACGTTAATATTTAAGTGGTGCCCTTCTTTTACTGCATAACCATCAAGCATTGATACTAAGTTACGTACTTGTACATCATCTTCTTTACCAAGTGCTTTCGGAATAATAGAGAACGTATTAGAAATACCATCTTGTGCATCTTCATATGGTAATTTAGCCACAGATAATAATGAAGCTAATGCACCTTTTGTATCACGTCCATGCATTGGGTTCGCACCTGGTGCAAATGGTTCTCCAGTACGGCGGCCATCTGGAGTATTACCAGTTTTCTTACCGTAAACAACGTTAGATGTGATTGTTAAGATTGACATTGTATGAACAGAGTTTCTGTATGTTTTATGTTTACGAAGTTTATTCATAAATGTTTTTACAAGATTTACAGCAATCTCATCTACACGATCATCATTGTTACCGTATTTAGGGAAATCTCCTTCAATCTCGAAGTCAACTGCAATACCATTTTCATCACGAATTGGTTTTACTTTTGCGTATTTAATTGCACTTAATGAATCTGCTACTACAGATAGACCAGCGATACCTGTTGCCATTGTACGAAGAACGTTTGTATCATGAAGTGCCATTTCAATACGTTCATAGCTATATTTATCATGCATGTAATGGATAACATTTAATGTGTTTAAATATAGACCCGCTAACCATTCCATTGTCATATCAAACTTATGCATAACTTCTTCATAATTTAATACTTCAGAAGTAATTGGTGCGTACTCAGGACCAACTTGTGCTTTTGACTTTTCATCTTTACCACCGTTAATCGCATATAATAATGCTTTCGCTAAGTTTGCACGAGCTCCGAAGAACTGCATTTGTTTACCGATTCTCATTGCAGATACGCAACATGCAATACCGTAATCATCGCCGTATTCAGGACGCATAATGTCATCATTCTCATATTGAATTGCTGATGTTTTAATAGACATTTTCGCACAGTAGTTTTTAAAGTTCTCTGGTAATTGTTTAGACCAAAGAACAGTTAAGTTTGGTTCTGGAGCTGGTCCTAAATTATCTAATGTATGCAAGAAACGGAATGAGTTCTTTGTTACTAATGGACGACCATCTAATGCCATACCACCGATAGATTCAGTTACCCAAGTTGGGTCACCAGAGAATAATTCATTATAATCAGGTGTTCTTGCGAATTTCACAAGACGTAATTTCATAATGAAGTGATCGACAATTTCTTGTACTTCTTCTTCTGTTAAAGTACCATTTGCTAAATCTCTTTCAATGTAAATATCTAAGAATGTAGAAGTACGTCCAAGACTCATTGCAGCTCCGTTTTGTTCTTTAATCGCTGCAAGGTATGCGAAGTATAACCATTGGAATGCTTCTTGTGCATTTGTTGCTGGCTTAGAAATATCGAAGCCATGAGAAGCAGCCATTTCTTTTAACTCTTGAAGTGCACGCATTTGCTCAGATAACTCTTCGCGTAAACGCATCGTATCTTCGCTCATTACACCACCAGTTAAATTCAAATCAGCTTTTTTCGCTTCAATTAAATGATCAATACCATATAACGCTACTCGGCGATAGTCACCGATAATACGTCCACGTCCGTATGCATCTGGAAGACCAGTAATAACACCTGATTTACGTGCATTTCTCATTTCTGGTGTGTATGCATCAAATACACCTTGGTTATGAGTTTTTCTCCACTCTCTAAAAATACGACTAAGTTCTTTATCCATTTCGTATCCATAAGATTCACAAGCTTGTTCTGCCATACGAATACCACCATATGGTTGTAAAGAACGTTTAAATGGTTTATCAGTTTGGAAACCGACTACTTTTTCAATATCTTTATTTAAGTATCCTGGGTCATGTGATGTAATAGAAGAAACAATTTTTGTATCCATATCAAGAACGCCACCGTTTTCACGTTCTTTCGTTGTTAAATCCATTACTTGATCCCAAAGTTGTTTCGTTGCTTCAGTTGCTTCTGCTAAGAAAGATTCGTCCCCTTCGAAAACGTTTACATTATTTAAAATGAAATCGCGAACATCAATCTCTGCTTTCCATTTTTCACCTTTAAAGTTTTCCCATGCGTTTTTAACATTTTCTAATACTTGAGTCATCCTAATCTCCTCCATTTTTGATTAGTACAGGACTAAGATTTTTTATATAACAGCTTACACACTTAGAATACTACTTTTTTACGAAAGTGAACGAAATAGTTGTGACATGTTTGTGAAATGTTGAGCAAACTACTATATATATAGTGTTAACTTCATTTAAAAGTCTTTAAAATTAACCCTTTCCTTAATTGTATTTTTTTGGTATCCTTATATACGAGTCCTATTTTGTAATATAAGAACAATACCCATTGTAGAGCTGTAATACTCTTATCTCCTAATCTGTTATAGTTTTTATAACAGAACAAAAAAGTGTACACATGTTGTACACTTTTTTTGTTACTTCTATAAAACATCTCTTTTTCTATTGCCATCATAGAATCCGCCACGATTGTCTGTTAATGCAATTATTTGATCTAGTCCTTCTATATGATCACCTATAATTCGAAGTACAGCTGGTGGATGACCTATTTTAGCAAAATGTTCACTGGGACGAATACGATTCATCTTATCGACCTCAACACGACTTACACATGCAACTTCAAATCCTGAAAGAATAGCTTTCACTTGGGCTACACACGGCGCCAGTAAAGATCTATACCCAATTTCTTTCAAACACTTACGGCTAAACGCATTCGGTACAGCGATAAGAGAGCCTACGCCTAGATCTTTTCTATCACAAGCTAAATTTAATGCATATTTAAATGCAGTTACAAGATGAAGCGGTACTCTTAAATCTAAATAATGATTTAGATCATTTAATGCAACATCTGTTCCATCTGCAATAGCTTTCGCAAAAGGATATAGCTCACTCGCTGGAATAACAAAATCGCCATCTATAAATAACACAATTTCTCCTTTTGCAAAATACGTTCCAAGTGAGCGCCCCACATCATTTCCGAGTGCTTCTTTATATACAATTGTCGTTGCCCCTTTGTCTTTTGCAATTTTTTTCGTTTTATCTGACGAACCATTTACGACAACGATAATTTCGAAGGGTTCAATTTTGCGAAGCTCTTCTATAACGTTTCCAATTGTTTTCTCTTCATCTTGTACGGGAATAACAACCGATAGTTGCTTTCCTTTATAGAAATCAGATGTAACACCCCACCCTTGATAAAACTCTTCAAAACTTAAAGTATGATAGACACTATCCCTTTTCCTATTTCCATCATAATATCCTCCGCGCTCATCACTGCTTAATATCCGTTCTGCTACTGCTTCTATATGATCACCTATCATTCTTTTTTCAGATTGGGAAAGATTTGTCCCATATGCAGCATGCTGGAATGGACGAAATTTATTCGGCGTAATAACGTCAATAGCACAATGACGACTAATTCTCCATTTACTTTGAACTAGGCGTAAATGAGCCACAATAGGATTAACAAAACATTCATATCCGATGCTTTGAACGACTTCTTTCGTCAGCGCATGAGGTACATCTAATAAAGAATTCATTTTTAATTCTTCACGCTCTAACATTGCATTTAATATTTGGCGCCATACTGTAATAGAAGTGGTTTTTTGCCTTTTTAAAAATAATGCATCCAAATTATTTAAAACTACATCTGCCTGATCGTATAAAATCGGATTAAGGAATAATTTTAATTTTGAAGTTGGAATAGCAAAATCACCATCTATAAATAGTAATACATCACCTATCGCATGTTTTGCGCCTACTGCACGTCCAACATCGTTCCCTAGTAGCTCTGTATGCTTGATTACTTTACACCCTAAACGATCTGCAACATCTTCTGTTCCATCATTACAACCGTTTGCTACTACAATGATTTCTACTGGATTTAATGGTCTTACCGATTGAATAACGTCTGAAATCGTATCGACCTCATTACATGCAGGAATAATAACAGATAATGACTTAGCCATTGTTTTGTTCACGAAACCACTTAATTGTTTCCTTCAATCCGTTTTCCCACGTTACTTTCGCCTGAAATTGAACAAGCTCTTTTAATTTTGTTACATCTGGTCTTCTATTTGGAATTTCTTCAAAACCATGAGGATATACTTCTTCAAAAGGCACTTGTACAATCTTCGAAGAAGAATTCGTTAATTTTTTAATTACTTCTGCTACTTCTTTTATGCTCTTTTCATTCTCAGAACCTATATTAATAATCTCACCATTTACCTTCTCATCCATTGCCCGAATCGTTGCCTCTACCGCATCACTTACATACGTAAAACAACGTGTCTGCTTTCCATCTCCATATACGAGAATGTCTTCTCCTTGCAGTGCCGCGCGGATAAATCGCGGGATTACTCCTGCATATGGACCATCTTTCGCTCTTGGACCATAAATATTAAAGTATCGAACAATCGTTACTGGTAAACCTTCTAATGCGTACCCTAAACATAATGTCTCTTCCAACGTTTTACAAACCGCATAACTCCAACGAATTTTAGAAGTTGCCCCGTACAATCGATCTCCCTCTTCAGAGAAAGGCGGCTTGGCCTTACCATATACTTCTGAAGTAGAAGCAAAAACTACTTTCTTCTTTCCTTTTAGCGCTGCTTGTAAAATATTTCTCGTCCCATCAAAATTCGTTTCTATGAGCTCTATACTTTTTTCCATTGTTGTTTTCACACCTAAAATTGCTGCTAAATGAAACACGACATCATGCTGATCTACTAATTCATAAATAGAATTTTTATCTAAAACACTTATTGGAATAACACGGATTTCTTTCATTAACTCTTTATGGTACTTATTTTTACCTTTATAAAAGTTATCCACAACAGTGACCTCATAACCTCTTCTCATCAACTCTTCAGCTAAATGTGACCCAATAAATCCGGCCCCACCTGTAATTAAACATTTCTTACTCATTTACTCACCTTCTTTACAATCCCGCGTGTATCTATTACTCGATCCATTCCTTTAAAAAGCTTCCAATCAATATTAGAATGATCCGTTAAAATTAAAATACAATCCGCTTTTTTAACTTTTTCTTCATCTAAAGAAACAGATTGGTACACCTTATCTCCAATTTCCGCGGAAGAAATATAAGGATCATGATATTCTATCTCGTATCCTTGATTTCTTAATAATTGAATAATCGGTAACGCTGGTGATTCTCTCAAATCATTTACATCTTTTTTATACGCAATCCCTACAATTAACACCGTTGCAGGTAATTGCACCACACTTTTTACTTTCCGGACCATTTTCTCTGGCATTTCTTCATTAATTATATGTGCAGCCTCAATTAATTGACTAATTGCCCCATTCTTTTTTATTCTCCATTGAAAATATAAAGGGTCTACGGGAATACAGTGTCCCCCTATCCCTGGCCCTGGCCAATACGGAGTAAACCCAAATGGTTTTGTAGATGCCGCTTCAATGGCCTCATAAAAATCAATGCCTAAACTTTCACATAGTGTGTTTAGTTCATTTACTAAAGAAATGTTAACTAAGCGCTGAATATTTTCAAATAGCTTGCACATCTCTGCTACTTTCGGAGAGCTAACAGGTACAACTTCGTCAAAAATGGTACTATATAAATCCTGTACCTTTTGTTTACACTTTTCTGTTTGTCCACTAATAACTTTTGGAATAGCTTGAACTGAATATTGACTATTTGCTGGATCAATTCTCTCAGGGGAATATCCGATATAGAAATCTTCCCCTACCTTTTTACCATTTTGAGAAATAATAGGTAGGATGACTTCTTCAAGTGTGCCTGGATATGTGGAGCTTTCAAAAATGAAGGTTTGTCCTTTTTGAAGGTTTTGTTGTATATAATGCGAAGCTGAAATGAGGGCACTTAAGTCTGGTTCTCTTTGTTCATTAATTGGAGTCGGGACAGTGACAATAACATAATCACTATTTTGAAAATCAGCAATGCCTTGATCCGGTGTATTTACTGTTAATTTTTTTTTCGTCAATAAACTTTGTAACTCTTTAGAAGAAACATCCGGAATATAACTTTCTCCTTTTATAATTGAGTCTATTTTTCTAATATCTTTATCTAATCCAAGTACTGTATGCCCTCTTTCTGCAAAATGGACTGCTAAAGGAAGGCCAACATACCCTAGCCCAATAATAGCTACTTTACTACTATTCATTTGTATTCTCTTCTTCCCTTCTCAATTGTTGAATTACATCTCTATCTCTATCTCCATCTGTAAAACCACCACGTTCGTCCGTACATTGTAATAAATACGCAACCGCTTCAAGTTGATCACCGAAAATACGATCAAACGCTGAAATACGCCCATTTACAAATTCGTGTTGCTCTGGACGTACTCGATTTGTTTTTATAACATCTACTAACTCTACTGTTGTAATAGGGAATCCTTCTAAAATAGCTTTCACTTGTGCTAATGGCGGAATGATAAGGGAATCATATCCTATTTTCTCTATTACCTTCTTATGAATGGCATGTGGTACAGCAGTTAGTGAGTTATTCCATAAATCTGGTCGTTTCGCTATCAAATTCACAAAGTATTTTCCCATACTAATTGGATCTGCTGGATGAAACATATCTAATAAGCATTGTAAATCATTTAACACCACGTCATTTCCATCTTCAACAGCATGTAAAAATAGAGTGAGTTTTTTTGCTGGAATAACAAGATCACTATCAACGAATAAACAAATATCTGCCGTAGCATGCATGGCACCTATTGCTCGTGCTACATTATGTCCAAGCGCCTTCGTAAATTCAACAACAATAACATTCTCTAGCTTTGCCTGTTTAACAGTCTCAACATCTGCTCCATTCGCGACAACTATAATTTCATCTACACCTGCTTCTTTCACTTCTTTTATAACAGACCTTATGGTTATTTTCTCTTCTGATACTGGGATAATGGCACTATATTTCGCTTTATTCTTTTGTAATAAAACTGGTTTATACTTTCCTACAAACTCTCTATCTCTATTGTTCTCTGAAAAACCACCGCGTTTACCATATGTTTCGATTACGTATTGTAAAGCTCGCAAATGATCACCCATAATACGACTAGTCGCTTTCGGATAAGGAGAGCCAGGTGATGTACCAGTATGCACAGGTCGAACTTTATTTGTGTAGATGACATCAACTGAAGCCATATCAGAAATATCTACTCCTCTAGACATCGCCATCGCTTGAAATAATGCTGGATCTGCTAAATTCCACCACCCCAGTTTTTCAATCACTTTACGACTTATCGCATGTGGTATTGCAATTAAAGATCCTACAACAAACTCTTTCTTGTTCAAATAACGATTTAACATATATTTTCCAACCGTCGTATAATGCGGTCGTACTTTTAAATAAACAGACCATGTTAAGTTATTCAAAACAATTTGATGTCCTTGCTGTATTCCTTTAATAAAAGGATATAATTCTTCACTTCTCATGACGATATCACCGTCTAAAAATAAGACAATTTCACCTTTTGCTTCTCTAGCACCAATTGCCCGTCCCACATCATTACCAAGAGAATCTCTATAATAAATCACACGGCAATTATGCTGTAATGCTATTTCCTTCGTCCCATCTGTAGATCCATTATCTACTATGATAACTTCATATGGTTCGAGCTTTCTTACCTCTACTAAAACTTTTGATAAAGTACTTGCTTCATTATGCACTGGAATAACAACTGACACTCTCATACTTGTATCACTCTTACCCTTCCAAGCGAACATAAGCAATAATAGGAATACGCACAACTACATCTTCTGGTGGTCCATAAGAAGGAGAAGTACGAACAATTACTGCCCCATCCGTCACAGATAAAAGAACGCCTACAATGATTTCTACAGCTGTCACAACTTGCACTAGTTCTCCAACATGGTTACGTAATTCATCAGTAAATAACATATATAACTCTCCTTTCTTAAGCTTCTTTAATTGATATAATACTTGTAAATGGTAATAAAACTTCAGTTCCTATTCCTTCTTGCAATGTTAAAAAGTCATCACCAACTGCTACAATAACACCTGTTAATTGTCCAACTGTCACCGTAATCTCTACGCTTTTACCTAAATACTGCTTTGCAATTTCTTTAAAAGGTGATGTATTGCATTCTTTTAAAATGTTACAAATAATAGATTGAAATCTACTTGATTCAATAACTTCTTCCGTAGCTTGCTTAGAGTTTCTTTGAATAAATCTCGCGAAGTTTTGTGAAAATAAAAGTCTTTCCACAGCAGGCAATAACTTATTATCTAAAAAATAATCTAATTGTCTATTAAACAATCTTGATAATTTATGCCAATATTTTCTGAACAGACACATACACTTCTCCTCCTATTATTTTTAGATTATAAAATTTTACATCCATACATCTTAATGTATACAAAATGGATATTTTTGTGATAGGTAAGACATACATTTTCTAAAAGAAATATTTGTTTCAGAGCATAAAAAAAACTATCCAAAAGGATAGTTTCTTACACTTCAATATTCCGCAATATCGAATAAATGTCATTATTCACTTTACCAAATGATTTAATGTTATTTTGAATGTTAGATAATAAAACAACATATACACTACCATTTTTACTAAATCCGTTTAAGCAATTCCAACCTGGCATTACACCATGATTCGAATAGCTTCCTGGGTCTACGTACCATCCAAACCCGTAATCCTTTTTTCCACCCGTAAACATTTGATCGTAACTCTCTTTTGAAATTAATTTTCCAGAGAATAGTGCTTCGTTAAATAAATATAAATCATGCGCACTTGTGTATATATCACCACAACCATATAGTTGTGACATGCTTGGAATATTAGGTGTTGTCATATTATTATTTACTATTTTATAACCCGTTGATGGGAATCTTGTTTGTTCTAACGCTGTGCCAAAGCCAGAATGTTTCATACCCGCAGTAGCAAAAATATGTTGTTTAATATATTCTTCGAGTGACTGCCCACTTACCTTCTCTGCAATATAAGCAAGTATAGAGTAGTTCGAATCAGAATACTTCCACTTCTCTCCCGGACCACCAATACGCTTTTGATTTCCTATCCGCTTTATCAGTTCTTCATGAGAAATATCTTCTTTTCCCTGCTCATATTCGGGAATCCCTGATGTATGTGTTAATAGATGTTTTAGCTGAATATTATTACCTTGTGGAAAATCTGGAATATACTTCGCAACAGTATCTTCTACTTGTAATTTATTTTGATCTTTCAATTGCATAATAGCAGTTGCTACAAACGCCTTTGAAATAGAACCAATATAAAAAGTCGTCTCTGAATTATTCGGTACTTGCTGCTCTTTATTTGCCATACCGTACCCTTTATTCAAAAGAACTTTTCCGTTCTTCACAATAACAGCTGTCCCGCTAAATCCTGCGTTTTGTAAATACTGGTCCAATTGAGCGTTTTCATTAATTTCTTGAGGTGGTCCTTCAGCAGGTTTCTCCGCTGCTTGCGCTTGCTTCATTTGTTCTTCCTGCTCTTTTTGTTTTTGCTTCTGTACTTCTTGTTTCTTTTTTTCTTCTTTCTTTTTTAACTCTTCTTGTTTCTTCATTTCTGCTGCCGCTTTTAAAGTTTCTTCTTTCTTATTATGCGCAACAATTTTTGTATACATGAAATATACAAGTGATAATAGTAAGACGAGAATGATTGTTCTTTTTATGTATACAATCGGCCGATGTGCTTTCCCATTCGCATTATTTTTTTCCTGATCCATAATTGCTTTTTTCCCCTTACTCACCAATAATTTAATTCCTCTACTAAAGATTCGTTTTAGTAGATTATGGATAATCCATTCTATATCATCCCTACTTTATCACGCACTGCACATATTACCAACCTATATGTACAAAAAAGAAAAAGAAAATTTACAAAAGTAAGATTCCCATTAAATTATTAACAAAAAAAAGAGGATATCCTCTAAAAAATTGATGTTATCAATCTTTTTGGACATCCTCTTATCTCATTATTTATACGTGTTTTTTCATATCATCGGCAACAGATTCAACATTTGTACCTACGATAACTTGTACACTAGTATTACTTAATTTCATAACACCTTTTGCACCAGCACGTTTTAATGCTGCTTCATTTACTTGACCAGCATCTTTTACTTGTAAGCGTAGACGTGTTGCACAGTTATCAATAACTGTTAAGTTTTCTTTTCCGCCTAAAGCTGCTACGTAAGTTTCACCAATTGAGCCTGCAACTGGTGCATCACCATCTTCAACTAACTCATCGTCATCTTCACGACCAGGAGTTTTTAAATCGAACTTCTTAATTAAGAAGTAGAATACTATGAAATAAATTGCTGCGTAAATTAAACCGATACCTGCTAGTAAGACTGGTTTTGTTGCAATACCGAAGTTTAAAGCATAATCGATTGCACCGGCACTAAATGAGAAACCATCATGAATGCCAAGTGATGTTGTAATGAATAAAGAAAGACCTGTTAGTACAGCATGAATACCATATAATACTGGTGATAAGAACATGAATGAGAATTCAATAGGCTCTGTAATACCAGTTAAGAATGAAGTTAATGCTAGACCAGCTAACATACCAGTAACTGCTTTACGCTTTTCTGGTTTAGCAGCTGCAATCATTGCGAAACATGCTGCTGGTAAACCGAACATCATAACTGGGAAGAAACCAGTCATAAACATACCTGCTGTTTTGTCACCTGCAAGGAAACGAGCAATATCACCATTAACAACATTACCTGCTGCATTTGTAAAGTCCCCAAATACAAACCAGAAGTATGTGTTCATTACGTGGTGTAAACCAATTGGGATTAATAAACGGTTTAATAAACCAAATAATCCTGAACCAATTGCACCTAAATTAACAATTCCATGAGCTAATGCATCAATACCATTTTGAATTGTTGGCCAAATTTGTGCAAATAGAATTCCTAATATCAGCATCACAACTGATGTAACAATTGGAACGAAACGTTTTCCAGCAAAGAAACCTAACCATTCTGGAAGTTTAATCTTATGGAATTTATTATAAAGAAGTCCTGCTATAACACCAACAATAATACCACCTAAAACTTTCATATCTACTTTAGTCGATAATTCAGCAGCCTTAGATACTTGTGTCATTGTATCCGCAAGCTTAGATGGATCTACATTTGCGCTATTACCTATTAAATCTTGGACTTTACCTAATTTACCTTGTAATTCAGCAGTTGAATACCCTTTGCTAAGTGCATCAATACTATTTTTCATAACAAGATAACCAATTGCACCTGCAAGACCTGCTGCACCACTACCATCCACTGAAAGACCGATTGCAATACCAATTGCAAAAATAAGTGCTAAGTTATCAAAAACTGCTGCGCCGGCCTGTGCCATAACAGGAATATCAAATACATCTGGTTGCCCTAAACGAAGCAATAATCCTGCTGCTGGTAGTACTGCGATCGGAAGCATTAAAGCTTTACCAATACGTTGTAAAAACTGCAACATTTTAATTCCCCCTAATTAAATTTATGAAATCGTTATCATTATAAGTACGCTTTAGAAAACGCTTTCTATTACATAACCATAATAACATATAGTTGTATAGATGTGTAGTTTTTATTTCTGAACTTTTTATGGATAAATCTCCTATTTCCAAACTGTTATATAAAAGGAAAATTCTCCTTTTTAAAATACAGAATACTCGAAACGAAAGACCTATTATAGCACATTGAACTTTCGTTTTATCATTCCACTTTTTCATGTTATTATTTATTTCCGAGCATATCGGGAAAAGTAAACTTAGTTAATTCAAAATAGGAGCGTTGGTACTATGCAGTGCATTGAAACAAACAACTTACAACAGTTGTTAGAACAAGTAAAACCATATACAAAAAAAGGAAAACTTGCTACTTATATCCCCGAACTAGGAAATGCAAATCCAGACGATTTAGGGATTGCCATTTTCCATAAAGAAACAGAATATATCCATGCAGGCAACTCACAAACACTATTTACTCTTCAAAGTATTTCCAAAGTAATTACACTTGCCCTTGCCCTTTTAGACCGTGGTGAAGAATATGTATTTTCTAAAGTTGGAATGGAACCAACGGGTGACCCATTTAATTCTATTATTAAGTTAGAAACGACAAGTCCGTCCAAACCCCTTAATCCAATGATAAATGCAGGAGCATTAGCTATTACAAGCATGTTAGCAGGAAAAGATAACGAGGAAAAAATGGAACGTATTCTTCACTTTGTACGTGAAATAACAGATAATCCTACTATTAATTATTCCTCTAAAGTTGCCGATTCAGAATTAGAGACAGCTTATCTAAACCGTTCACTTTGTTATTATATGAAACAAAACGGGATTATCGATTGTGATATTGAAGAACTTATGGATTTATATACTCGTCAATGCGCAGTTGAAGTAAACTGCATCGATTTAGCACGTATCGGCTTAATTTTTGCAATGGATGGATATGATCCATATAAAAAGAAACAAATCATCCCTAAACATATTACAAAAATTTGCAAAACATTTATGGTCACATGTGGTATGTATAACGAATCTGGTGAATTTGCAATTCGTGTTGGTATTCCTGCAAAAAGTGGTGTAGCCGGTGGTATTTTTGGCTGCGTAAAAGGAGACATGGGAATCGGTATTTTCGGACCAGCTTTAGATGCAAACGGAAATAGTATTGCCGGTTTTAAAATTCTTGAACTTCTTTCTGCTCAAGAAGGTTGGAGCATTTTTTAATCGCGAGTTATCCTGCTATACTAGCAGGATTTTTTATTTCGCCAAAACCTCACTTTTGTCAGTTATCAATACTCTTACAAAAACAGTGCTGAAAGTTTCTCTATATCATGCATATTTGTTCCCCCCTCCTGAATAATATAGTACAACCTAGCGCTATATGTGGAGGTGTGAAAGATGAAACTAATATTTCAAATGGGAAAACAACCTGTTCTTGAAAAAACAATCCTTCTTTTTATATTGAGTATTGTAGAAAGCTTGAAGTTAAAAGTTGTTTCACTCGACGAAGCTCACCGATACATATTCAATTTAGAAGTACTTGAATTATTAATGGATCGGAACATCGATGATCAAGTACTTGAACTTATTCATTTCGGGATGGGACTTGAAGACATTTATCATGTGCTTCCTGAAGAACTTGAGCATACGATTGAGGAATTAAAGTGGCTTTGCATTCAAGTATTAAGTGAGTACAGTATGCATGAAGAATCCGAACAATTAATTGAAGATATACGGTAAAAAAGCACCTATGTAGGTGCTTTTAATGTTTTTTTAAACTATTTTTATACGCCTCAATATTTACTGGTAGCTCTTCCTCTTCCAAAGTATGTTCATTTACATCTTTATGAATGAACGCACCTTTAGGTGGTTGATGATCATGCCCTTTTTTCTTATGATCAAATGCTTTCCCGCGTCCCATACAAATCCCCCTTTCTTAAAAGAAATCCGTATTAGTATGGAGAAAAGTACGTCGATATATGCAATCTCTTGCTGTATTTCCAAGGAAATACTCGAACCTTGTTTTCTACTCTCCTTACAACAACTGATCAATCCCAATAAGAATTAATAACACTCCTGCGATAACTGTCGCCCACTTTCCTAAGTATTCTGCTAAAAATCGTTTCCCTACATACGCAAAACTACTAATACAAATAAAACTAAACACCCCTGAAATAGTTGCTGTAAGCCAAAGGTTCAGGTTTGTTACTCCAGCATCAAATCCACCTGCAATATTATTAATAGACAACGCAATCCCTAATACAATTGCTTCTGAAAAACTAATTGTTTTAGAACCATCAAAATCTGCTTTTTCTGGATCACGTAAAATTCCCATAAGTACATTACCATCTTTAGAGCCTACGGTATTTCTTTGCCCCAAGAAAGGCTGGCACAAAATAAACACCCCGATTATCCCTAAAACGATTGCTCCAATCAGGTTTGCTGTAAACTCTGAAATAAATAACGCAATCCAGTTCCCAAAAAATCCAGCTAATAAAGTAAATAAAAACCCAAAAAATGCGATGATAAAATTGTTGAACCACGAAATTCTAATTTTACGAATGCCATATGCAATCCCAACACCTGCATTATCTAAATTAGAAGCAATCCCGATTAAAAAAATTGAAAATAGACCTGCCGTACTCATAAATAGCCACCCCTTTTCCTCACTTTTCCATGCATCTTATGAAAATGTTGAGCAACTGTGCCTGTCTGTTTCATATACATGTAATAAATGCTCAACATTTTTTCAACAATAAAAAGGAGTGCCTTCGCTATGCCTAAAGAAAATCCAAATGAGCGGCTTAGTAGATTAATAAAAAAACTTTTAAAAGAACGTGCCTTATCTATGCGCCAACTCGGAATGCTTACAAATATTGATCCCGCAACAATCTCAAGAATTATGAATGGTAAACAACCGCCAAAACAAAAACACCTACAAAAATTCGCAGAATGTCTGCAAGTTCCACCCCAATTGTTATTTGATGAAATGTATCCTGATTCTCCTCACATTAATAAAGAAAAGACGGATATGTACACATCTCTTGATACCATTCAGCAAACTCTGCAATCCTCTAACTTATTCGATTTCGATTACACTACAACTCGCGTAAAACAAGAACTCGAAAATTACGAACGCTATGCCCAGACAACAGAAGGCGAAAAACGTATTCATGACAGTTTTGCAAGCAAATTAGAGCAAATTGATAGTGCTGGTCCTTTTATTGAACAATTAACAGATATGTATCAACAATTTTGTAATGAAACCATTTCAAAAGAAGAACGTGCAGTTCTTGGGAGCGCATTACTTTATTTCATATTATCGACAGATATTATTCCCGACTATCTCTTTCCAATTGGCTATTTAGATGATGCGATTGCCGTTGAATTAGCGAAAGAGAAATTAATTGAAATGAAACGAAAGACATAGAAAAATAAAGAACTATTTCAGTTGTTTATATTCAACACTGAAATAGTTCAATAAAAAATCGTACAAGCATACATACTCGTACGATTTTACTGTACAAATCTATTTTTTCGTGTGGCACCATTCATATATAAATGCTGTTATCACTTTTGTAAATTCAATTAACTGTTCAACTTCAACTTTCTCATTTACAGAATGTGCTTCTTCTAATGTACCTGGTCCATATATAATCGCTGGAATATGAAATTCACTAAACCAACCACCATCCGTTACCGTTGCAGACATATCTAAAATTGCATTTTTAGAAAGAATTGATTCATGTACTGAGCTAAGCGTTTTTACAGCTGTATGTTCACTATCTATTTCTAAAGAAGGGAAAATTTCGCCACGATCCACAATCATTGATTCTCCGCCCCACTTAAATTGTGGCGGATTTTCACTTAACCATGGATCGGCAGCTGCCACCTTTCCAATATACTCTTCAATTTCTTTTATTATTTGTTCATGTGTTTCATTCGGATAAAAGTGCACTGTTATCCATAACCGGCACTCATCCGCAATAAAAGCTGCATGTCTTCCACCCTCAATAACAGCTGGATTAATTGTTGTTGTTCCAGATGGATAGCCTTCATATGTTTTCATAACTGCCCAGTGGCGCTCTAATTCTTGTAAGCTTTGCACAATTTTCATCATTTTTTCAATCGCACTCGCTCCAAATAAACATCCTCCAGCATGGATCATTTGTCTGCGCGTTGCATCATGAAACGTTTGCGGACTTTTCACTGTAATCCATCCAGTAATGACACCGCCTTGTCCTTGCATATGTAAATCGCTCGTATCCACTACTACTGCAAAATCAGCATCGTAACCTCGCCTACAGCATTGAAGTGTACCTGCCTCTCCAACTTCTTCTCCTATTACTGATTGAAAGATTAAATCTCCAGGTAATTCAATACCAGCTTCTTGTAAAAGTTGAATGGCAAATAGCGCTCCAGCCAGCCCACCTTTCATATCTGCTGCGCCACGTCCAACTAACCAGCCATCTTTTATAAATGGGTCAAATGGATTCGTTTCCCACGCCTCATCTGCTGACACTTCAGCTACATCCATATGACCATTAATAATAAGACTTTTATATGAGTCACTTTTTATTCCTTTTTTAACTCCGACAACGTTCGGATCATTCGGATATACATCCCATTTATCAATACTAAAATTTCGTTTTCTTAAAAAATCTGCAACAAATTCTTGCGCTTCATTTGTATTTCTCGCTGGTGGTGCTGGTGTTTCAAAACGAATTAATGTTTTTGTAAGTTCTAACAATTCCTCTTTCCTTGAATCTATTTGTTTTAACAACTGCGAAACTTCTGGATTCATCGCTAATTCCCCTTTGCATACATAGTATGTTTCCAGCTTTATTTTCACAAAAAAAGAGACTGTTTACAAATCTTACAGTCTCCAAATTAATTCATATTATAAGCTCTCTACTTCCGTCGTATTTGTCTTTTCAATATGTTCTACTTTACGTGCCTTATTTCTTGTCGCACGGTAAAACAGTAAACAAACAATCATAAATGGAATACCACAATACAATGCCATTCTTTGTTCTGGAATAAAGGCCATTCCAACGATTACTGTTAAATTTAATACTAACGCAAGAAGTGGTACAAATGGATACAATGGTGTTTTAAATTTCAATTCTTTCACATCCCCGCCCTGCTTTATGTATGACCTTCTAGCTAATAAGTTAGATAGAGCAATAGATGCCCAAACTAATATCGCCCCGAACCCGGCAATAGAAAGTAGCCATAAATAAACTGTATCTTCCGCATAAATACCTGATAGTAATGAAAGGCAACCTACAATTGTACTTACAATCAATGCATAAATAGGAACACCGTTTTTAGATAACTTACCAAAAATCGGACTAATCATTCCTTGATTAGACATAGACCATAGCATACGAGAAGTTGCATATAACCCTGAATTCGCAACGGATAGCACTGCTGTAATGATAACAAAATTTATAATATCTGCTGCATAAGGAATACCAATTTTATCAAATACAACTACAAATGGACTTTCAATTACTCCCGCTTGTTGCCAAGGGAATAGTCCAGCAAGAATAAAAATAGATAGTACAAAGAAAACAAGTATACGCCAAACTGTATTGTTAATTGCCTTCGGGATTGTTTTCTCTGGATTTTCACTCTCACCTGCTGCAATACCAACTAATTCTGTTCCTTGGAAAGAAAAATTAACTGCAATCATCGTAATTAAAATGGCTGATAATCCATTGGGGAACAATCCACCATAATCAGTAAAACTAGAGAACATCGGCGCTGGTTCATTTCCTTTCATATCTAGAAAACCAAACATTGCTGCCCCGCCTAAAATAATAAATGCAATAATCGTAATTACTTTAATACTTGCAAACCAAAATTCAACTTCCGCAAAACTTCTTGAAGATAACGCATTAATAGCAAAGAGGAGTACCGCAAACACTACGCACCAAATCCATGAAGGTACATCAGGAAACCATCGTTTCATTAAAATACTAACTGCAATTAGTTCAATCCCTATCGTAGCTGACCAGTTTAACCATGACATCCATCCAACTACATAACCTGCTGCAGGAGAAATATGCTTTGTCGCATACGTTTGATAAGATCCTGCGTCAGGCATTGCAACAGCTAACTCTCCAAGACAGAGCATCGTTAAATACATAACAAATCCTCCAACAAGATATGCTACAATCGCTCCTCCAGGCCCAGCTTCATGAATTGTATACCCAGATCCTAAAAAAAGACCGGTACCAATAACGCCTCCAAGTGCAATCATAAATATGTGTCTGCTTTTCAATTCTCTTTTTAATCCTTGATTTTGATTCATCATATAAATCCCCCCTTTTCACTTTGTAAACCCATTTAATGTAAGCGTTTTTAAAATTATTCACCGTAAAAATAATGATTTAAAAGAGCAAAAATACACGTCACTTACATTAATCACTGCCTGTTACTAAAAGGTCATCCCTTACTGTTATTAATAACTTTTGATCAGCAATAGCTTGTCCTTCTACTACTTCTAATGATTCAATATAACCACTGATCCCTATCTTAATTTCTACTTTCTGTTTATCTATTGTTTCAATTAATGCTAATTTCTCCCACTCATATACGTAAGAACTTTCCGTAACAAATAACTTCTCTACTTTCCCGTAACAAGGACTATACACGCATTCTATAACCGTCTTCACTTTATACACTCCTCCTTCTTATTAGTTGGTACTGAAACGTTGCATATCCCTCCTTTAGATATATCAATTATTATTTATGCAAAATGCGTACCAATCTCCAATTCCTATTTAAAATGAAGGTTTCTCAAAAAAAAAACTTCATAACCGCAAAATTTTTCTATCATTTCAGAGATTTTAAAAGGAAAATAGCAAAAAATTTTTGCGATTTTATAAGAATTTTAATAAAATTATAAAAAGTCAGTCTTCATAGGGTGGAATGAGGAGAAGATAATCTATGCGTACAGAAGAAATTAATTTAAAACAGATCATTGAAATGAATATGCTATATGAAACTTTACTCAATGAACTCGACATCGGAATTCATATTATTAATGAGGAAAGTAAGACGATTATCTATAACCGCAAAATGATGGAAATTGAATCAATGGAGCGCTCAGATGTGCTATATAAAAGTCCTTTAGAAGTATTCGCATTTGAGGAAAATAAAAATAGTACTCTTATAGAGGCATTAAAATTTGGAAAAACAAAGAAAAATATAAAACAAACGTATTTTAACAATAAAGGACAAGAAATTACAACGATTAACGATACTTTCCCTATAATAGAAAATGGAAAAATTAAAGGCGCTATTGAAATATCAAAAGAAATTAGTAACTTAAAGCAAACGATAAAAATAGGTCCTTCTCGAAAACAAAGCACTAAATTTACCTTTGATCACATAATTGGTGATTCTGAAGCCATTCAATCAATCATTACAGAAGGAAAAAGAGTAATTCGTACATCTTCCTCCATACTTCTAGTAGGAGAAACAGGCACTGGTAAAGAACTATTTGCACAAAGCATCCATAATGAAAGTCAGCGTTCAACAAAACCCTTTATTTCACAAAACTGTGCCGCTATACCTGATACGTTAATGGAAAGTTTATTATTTGGTACGAACCGAGGTGCATTTACAGGAGCGATTGATAAAGCTGGTTTATTTGAAGAAGCAAACGGAGGAACTTTGTTATTAGATGAGATCAACTCATTAAGTCCAGCACTTCAAGCGAAGTTACTGCGAGCTATACAAGAAAAGACAATACGAAGAATCGGAGGTACACACGAAAAAGAAATTGATGTTCGCATTATAGCAACTATCAATGAAGATCCCTTTGAAGCCATCGCACATAATCGATTAAGAGAAGACTTATATTACCGATTAAGCGTCGTTACTTTATGTCTTCCGCCTTTACGTGAAAGAAAAGAAGATATTCCAGCTCTTGTTCAGCACTTTATTGAAAAATATAATACTCAATTCGGGCTCAACGTAACCGATGTAGATGTAAATGTAAGAGAATTTTTCTATGCATACGATTGGCCTGGAAACGTACGGGAGTTGGAACATATAATTGAAGGTTCCATGAACTTGATAGAAGATGAAACCATCATTACAGCGTTTCATCTTCCTACTCGCTTTCGCGAACGAATAAAAACAGAATTCAATATGCAACATGCACTAACTAATCACAATACTGATGCACCTAAAACTTTAAAACACACAATAGAAAAAATGGAAAAGAACTACATTAACCAAATTCTTAAAGAGAATCATGGCAACATCTCACAAGCTGCAAAATTTTTAGGATTAAGTAGGCAAAACTTACAATATCGAATTAAAAAACTGCATTTACACATATGAAATAAACATGTCTCCAAGTGAAAAAATGACTTGGTAAAATATGTTACAATAAACATATAACATGCTAGAAAGGGGCTATATATATGAGTAATGATAAAAAATTAAAGTTATTACAATACTTATACTTTTTCCCTGCCATGCTCTGTATGATGTTATTCATTAATGCCGATGTAAGCAGCTCTCCTTATGCAAAGCTATTAGGAACAATTTTTGGCTCCTTTGCAGCTATTATGCTTGCTGCTTTTTGGAATTTAAAGCTACGTATAAAAAACGAAAAATCTTCTTAATACTAAAAAAATCGAGCTACTTAGCCCGATTTTTTTATTTGCCATTAAAACTCAACATTCTCTAAATACAACCCACTTGCCTCAGCAAGACAATTAATTTGATTGCGCTGCTTTTCCTCTAAAATGTTTGGAATTGCTTCAGCATCTAATTGTCCTAATCCAACTTCAATTAATGCCCCGACAATTTTTCTTACCATATTATGAAGGAAGCCGTTACCACTTACTCTAATTTGTACAAACCCTGCCTCTTCCCTCACATCAAGTGTATATACTTCTCGAACCATAGATTTTTTCTTTGATTTCGCATTTGAAAAAGCAGTAAAGTCATGTGAACCAACTAAATGTTTTGCAGCTGCTTTCATGCTTTTCACATTTAATTTTTTATTCACATGCATGCTGTATTTACGCATAAATGGATTTGTATGCTCTTCATTCCAAATTTTATACAGATATGTTTTTGCTTTAGAATTGTAACGAGCATGGAAGCGATCATGTACTTCTTCCACATTCGTAATGCTAATATCGTTAGGTAAATATTGATTTAAATATTTTTTCACTTTATGTTCCACTAACTTCTCATCACTTTGAAAGTTAGCAACTTGATTCAAAGCATGTACACCAGCGTCTGTTCTACTACAACCGATAATTTCAATTTCTTTTCCGACCATTTCAGATATGACACTTTCGATTTTTCCTTGAATTGTATTATCGTTATTACCGAGACGTTGCCATCCTTTAAAACGTGCGCCGTCGTACTGAATCGTTAATTTATAATTATGCATAATATTCTCCTTCATAGAAAATATTCCCTCATACCATGAGGGAATATTAATAAACTTTACTTTCTAACAAGCTTCACTACATTTTCTACGTGAGCTGTATGCGGGAACATATCAACTGGTTGCACATACTCCACTTCATAGTTCTTCATTAATGCTTGTACATCACGTGCTAATGAAGAAGGATTACAAGACACGTACACAACTTGTTTCGGCTTCACTTTTAAAATTGTTTCCAGTAATTTATCATCGCAACCTGTACGTGGTGGGTCGACAACAATTACATCTGGACGCCATCCTTCTTTTACCCATTTCGGTAACCATTGTTCAGCTTTACCTGCTTCATATTTCGTATTTGTAAATCCGTGACGCTTTGCATTTTTTCTTGCATCTGCAATTGCTTCTGGAATTACATCCATACCACGTACTTCCGCTGCATCATTTGCAAGCCAAAGACCGATTGTACCAACACCACAGTACGCATCCACAATCTTCTCGTTTCCTGTTAACGCAGCTGCTTTTTTCGCTTCATTATACAAAACAACTGTTTGCTCTGGATTCAACTGGAAGAATGCACGTGCTGATAATTCAAATGATAAATCGCCAAGTGTTTCTTGAATGACTTCTTTTCCAGCTAATTTAAATGTTTTGTCGCCAAAAATAACAGATGTTTTACGCCAGTTTACATTTTGCATAATTGATTTAACCGCTGGCATCTGTTTTTGTACTTCTGCAATAAATTGTTCTTTATTTGGTAATTCTTCTTTTGTTGTAATAAGTGTAACTTGTACTTCCCCTGTTTGAACTGCAGTACGTGTTACAATTGTGCGTACTAAACCTTTTTGTTTTTTCTCATTGTAAATAGAAACATTTAATTTTTCTAAAATACGTCTTACAACTTTTGTCGCTTCATTCGTTGCTTTATGTTGAATCATACAGTGAGCGATATCAATTAACTGATGTGAGTTTTGTTTATATAGCCCTGTAATAACCTTTTCGTCTTTACGCCCCACTTGTAATTGACTCTTATTACGATAATGCCATGGATTTTCCATGCCAAGCGTTGGGCGAATTTTCTCTTCCATACTATTTTTCATGTACTTCTCAAATGCTTGTACAACGATATCACGCTTTTGATTCAATTGTTCTTTATAATCTAAATGTTGCAACTGACAACCGCCACACTCCTCATATACTGGACACGGTGCTTTCACACGATGCGGTGAAGCTTTACGAACTTTTTTCACTTTCGCTTCAGCGAAGCCACGCTGAATTTTCGTTGTTTCTGCAACAACTTCTTCTCCTGGTAATGCCCCTGGAATGAAAACAACTTGTCTCTTAAAATAACCAACGCCTTCTCCGTTAATCCCAAGACGTTTAATTGTCACAGGAAACGTTTGACCAACTTCCAACTTACTCTCATGTTGCTTTTGTATCATTATTACACCTCTACTCTATACTTTTCCATAAATATAACGCTGCATAACTGCAGTATGGTTCACACTCTTGTTTCACTTTTTCTAAAAATGCATCATCAGGTTTATCATCTAATTGAAATATACCTTGCACTGCACGCTGAATCCCAATGTCCGCTTTCGGGAACATATTTTTCCGTCCAAGCCCAAACATTAAAAAGTTTTGCACTGTCCATGCACCAATTCCCCTAATTGGCAACAATTGTGCTGAAATGTCTTCTTCCGTCCCATTTTCTATACTCGCTAAATTTAATGTACCGCTGGCAATACTTCGACCTAATCCTACTATATATTCAGCCTTTCGCTGACTAAACTTCTGCTCTCTCAATTCTTCTATTGAAATATTTGCTACTATTTCCGGAGTGGGGAAAAAGAATACACCGTTCTTCTCTGTTCCATACCGTTTCACAAATTTTTCTGTTAACACAGTAGCAAATTTCAAATTTATTTGTTGGTGAATGATACAGCGAAGCAGACAAGCAAAATAATCAAATTCTAAAATAATTGGAGTATAAGCATATGTTTCAAATAGTGGACGTAATGATGTGTTTAAAAAATGATTTTGTATATCTTGAAACGATTCATTCCAATGAAAAATGGCCCTCATTCGTTTCATGACTTTCTCTGGATCTCCTGTCTGACTAGAAATCCAAAACTGTGGATTTTGAACAGTACCAATCCCTTGTAAGCGAACAACAACCTGTTCCTCGTCTATACAAAGCGGGATATAAATAACTTTCTCATCTAATTGAATGACGTTAAGAGGGTCAAAAGATAAACGTTTTAATACTTCTTCAAAATGATACGGATACTCTAACGTAACATGTTCGCTCCACATACGTTTCCCCATCCTTTTTACACATCATTATAGCATGAGAAAACCGTAAGCATACATGCTTACGGTTGATTGCTTTTTACTAAGTCATCTAGACTTTTAAAATGATACCCTTTCTCGCGCAAATCATCAATGATTTTTGCAAGTGCTTCTGCATTATCTTTTGATATTGCATGAAGTAATAAAATAGATCCTGGATGAATCATCGTCATAACATTATTATGCGCATATTGCCATCCTCTTTGCTGATCCACTTTCCAATCCAAAAATGCAAGTGACCAAAATACATTATAATAGCCCATTTCTTTCGTAAGAGCTAACGTTCTTTCACTAAATACACCGCGCGGAGGACGTACATATTTCACTTCTTTTTGCCCAGTTACTTTTTTAATTTCTTCCGTTACACTCGTTAATTCTTCACGAAGTTTCTCATCATTTACCGCTGTAAAATCAGGATGACTCCAAGAATGGTTTCCAATAATGTGTCCTTCATTCTTCATTCTTAACAATAAATCTTTTTGTGTTTTAATGTAATGCCCCGTTACAAAGAAAGTTGCTGGTACTTTTTTCTCTTTTAATACATCTAATATTTTCCCTGTGTATCCATTCTCATATCCATTATCAAATGTTAAATAAATATCTTTTTTCTTCGTATCTCCTAAATAAAACCCGCCATTTTTTTGTAGTAAATCTGTATATAACTTTCCTGCATCTGGTACTGTTTCATTTTTAGGACGTGGGATTCCCCAGTTATGTGGAGTATTTGTATAAGCCAGTGCTGAAACTGGAACAAGTGCCATCATAATTGAAAAAATGAGACCGATATATAACCATTTATATTTCATAAATAGTCTCCTTTCCATATATAATCGTACTTGTAGTTTCTGTTGCTACACATTCTTTCATGCTGAACATGTTTTTCTATATATACCAAAAAAATGCATCTCGAATCATTCGAGATGCATTTTTTATTTACTTAAATACTGGCTCTTTAAAGCTAGCTAATTTTTCAAGTGATGTTTTATCAACATCTGCATGTAAGCTATTACCATGAGAGTCCATCGTTACAACTGCTTTAAACCCGTCGATACGTAAATGCCACATTGCTTCTGGAATACCAAATTGTAAGAAATCAACATCTTTCACTTCTTTAATACATTCAGCATAATATTGCGCTGCACCACCGATTGCGTTTAAATATACACCGCCGTGTTCTTCTAAAGCCGCTAATGTTTTCGCACCCATACCGCCTTTTCCAATGACAGCGCGAATACCGAATTTCTTCATAATATCGCCTTGGTACGGTTCTTCACGAATACTTGTCGTTGGACCTGCCGCTTTAATTTGCCAATTGTCATTTTCATCTTTCACAACAACTGGACCACAGTGGTAAATAATTTGTCCATTTAAATCTACTGGACAATCATTATCCATTAAATGCTTATGGATTGCGTCACGACCTGTATACATCATGCCATTAATTGTTACAACATCACCAACGCGAAGTTCACGAATTTGCTCTTCTGTAATTGGTGCTTGTAATACAATCTCACGTTGCTCTGTTTTTTCTTGTACTTCATGCTGAAGTGTATCTTCACCTTCTTGATATAGCCAATCCATAATGTCTCCTGTTTCAGGATGGATTTTCACACCAAGGCGACGATATGCCCAGCAATTATACGCAACAGATACATAGAAACTAGCTGGCAAACGATTATAGACGCCAATTTTACAACCAAGTAAAGTTGTTTCTCCGCCAAATCCCATCGTACCAATGCCAAGCTTATTCGCATTTTCTAATACGTACTCTTCAAGATGTTGTAACTCTGGTACTGGATTGATATCATCTAATGTACGAAATAATTGATTTTTTGCTAATTCATAACCTGATGTGCGGTCTCCCCCGATACCAACACCAATTACACCAGCGCTACATCCTTGCCCTTGTGCTTGATATACTGCATGAAGAAGGCATTTACGAATCCCTTCTAAATCACGGCCAGCTCGTCCAAGTCCTTCTAGTTCACACGGTAAGCTATATTGAATATTTTTATTCTCACAGCCACCACCTTTTAGGATTAAACGTGCATCAATATAATCTTTTTCCCATTGTTCAAACTTAATCACCGGTGTACCTGGTCCTAAATTATTTCCACTATTATCTCCAAAAAGAGAATCAACAGAATTGGGACGAAGTTTACCATCTTTTGTCGCCCGCTCAAGCGCATTATAGATAGCTTCCTTCAACTTTAATTGATTCACACCAACTGGTGTATAAATTTTAAACGTTGGCATCCCTGTATCTTGGCAAATCGGCGAGATGTTATCATCAGCCATTTTAATATTATTTGTAATTGTGCCAAGTGCCATCGCAGAACGAGTCCCTGCATTTTCTCGCTCTTTCGCTTGTTGAATCGCACGACGAACATCTTTCGGTAAGTTCGTTGACGTTTCAACAATTAGTTGATACATGCTTTCTTGAAGCTTTTCCATTGTTACTTCCCCCTCAATTGTGAACGCTACCAAAACGTTATGAGCTGAAAATTCAATTGTTATGCTCTTTAGCTATTTATTTGTTTCACGCTATTAGAGCATAAATGAAATTTTTCACAACTTGATTATACCTCTTTTTCTATCGTCCTTCTATTACCCGAACAGAAAAAGGCTACCAAATTGGAATTGGTAGCCTTTTTAATATATTATTCGTCTTTTTTAAATTGCTCACATTTTAATTCTAATTCATCTAACATTGCAAGAAGACGATCTACATCTTCTAATTCTACTTCTTCAGGTTCAATTGTATCAATTACTTCAATGAACATATTTAAACGTTCTTTTAAATATACTAATTGTGTATCTTTATCTTGAATTGCTTTTCCCATGAAGGCACTCTCCTTTTAATTCGAGTTGCTTTTATTATACCGCAAAAACGATTGCTATGGGCATGAAATTTCATCAATTTTGTCACAGTCATCCACTATAATGTAAGCCCTCTCTCTTTCCATGCTAAAAAGTTTCACTTTATAAAAAGCACATATTCTTCTATTATAGAGAATGGACAAATTGTTATTTCAATAGTCAAAGGAGTATTTCATATGACGATATCACAAAAAATGAAGCCGATTACTCCTTCTTACGATCCATGGGAAGCGTATATGGACCTTGAAGAGTACGGCAAACTACTATTAACAAATGTTGAATTTACAACGACGACGTTATGCAACATGCGCTGTGAGCATTGCGCTGTTGGTTACACGTTACAGCCGAAAGACCCAAATCCGCTTCCGATGGATCTTTTATTAAAACGATTAGATGAGATTCCTCATTTACGTTCTTTAAGTATTACTGGCGGCGAACCTATGCTTTCAAAAAAATCCGTCGACAACTATGTAACACCACTCTTAAAATATGCCCATGAACGAGGCGTTCGCACTCAAATCAACTCTAACTTAACTATAGATTTAGCACGTTACGAACAGATTATTCCTTATTTAGACGTATTGCATATATCTCATAACTGGGGAACAATTGATGACTTCGTTGAAGGCGGATTTGCAATGATGGAGCGTAAGCCTACTTACGAACAACGTGCAAAATTATTTGAAAGAATGATTACAAATAGTAAGGCTCTATCAGATGCAGGTGTACTTGTATCGGCCGAAACAATGCTAAACAAAAGAACTCTACCACATATTGAACATATTCACCGCCAAATCGTCGAAGAGATGGGCTGTAAACGTCATGAAGTTCATCCAATGTATCCAAGTGACTTCGCGAGTAATCTAGAGATTTTAACAAAAGCTGAAATTCGTGATGCGATTGAACATTTACTAGAAATTCGCGATGAAAATGTATGGATGCTATTTGGAACTTTACCTTTCTATGCTTGTAGCGATGACGAAAAAGACATAGCTACATTTAAAAAATTGCAAGAGAGCAAAAATGTAACTGTTCGTAATGATCCAGATGGCCGTTCTCGTTTAAATGTAAATATTTTCGATGGAAATATTATTGTGACGGACTTTGGTGATGTTCCACTTCTAGGAAACATACAAACAAACACATTACAAGAAGCGTATGAAAAATGGAGCACTTCAAAAACAGCAAAATCATTAAGCTGCCACTGTCCTGCAGTAAAATGTCTTGGACCAAATGTTCTTGTAAAAAACAGCTACTATCCGACAGAAGATTTCTTATCAAAAACAGCAAACATTACATTATAAAAAACGTCAGCTTATAAGCTGACGTTTTTTATGTTATTGCGAGTGAGAAGAAGAAATAAATTTAAAAAACAAATGATCATGAATTGGAATTGCCGCTCCAATTCCTTGAGAAGTAATATTTTTCACAACAAGTCTTTTTTGATTTCCCTTTAATACAAGATACACTTCTCCAAATGTTACTTTTCCCTTTTCATTTACTGCTGGTGTATAAGCGTATAAATATCCAAGTTGACTCGGACTAATATTATACACACGCTCATGTCCAGTACCATAACCAATAGTTGTCTTAAACGAAAGAGGTAATTGTACTTTTTCAAGTGCTTTGAGAAGCATCATTTTTTTCACATCTGCAGCATCTTTCATATCTGCTGTTAAATCGCCTTCAACCGTCTTTTGTGTTTCTTGCTTATAGCGAAGTGGATATAAACGGTCTCCTCCGCGATTATCATACACATTTCGATTCACTTGTTTATATTCCCAATTAATCGATGTGTCTACTGATTCATAATGTAAGGCCCATTGACCTAAATAAATTTTTGCCCGATACCCTACTGCAAGTGGCGCATTTGAAATTGTCGTTTCATTAAACATCCGAATTAAGTCTGGATTTTCAATTTTAATATTAGCCGTTTTCAATAGCTCTTGAGCAAATTTACTTGGTTGTAAACGTGGCAAATCTTGCGCATCATTTGGAAATGTATTGTCTTTTGAAATATTTAAAACAGATGAAGGCATTTTTGTTCCTACTGTTGTCTTTGCAAAACTCATGTTAGGAAATAATAAAATAAACGAGACCATAGTTGAAAGACATATGCTGTATACTCGTTTCACCTGTCTGGCTCCTTCCTATGTAGGTATATATACTACTTCGTTTATTGTTTTCTCTGAGCGCAATTGTTATGCCTATTTTTCATAATAAATAAAAACCAATTCCCATAATGACATACGCCGCTAGTAAAGTGCCTCCTTCAAACCAGTTTGTATCTCCATCATTGGAAATCGCAATCGTTAAGAAAACGGCTGTAATCATAGACACAAGTTCTGGTATGGTAAATACTAAAGGCATCCTTTGCGCGAAGAACATAGATAGTAACACTAATACAGGAGCAACAAACATGGCGATTTGTAATGTAGAGCCTATTGCAATTTCAACTGCAATATTTACTTTATTTTTATAAGCCATAATAATTGCAGACGCATGTTCCGCTGCATTCCCAACAATTGCAACGATAATAACCCCTATAAATAACTCTGACCAGCCAAATGACTTTGCAACAGTTTCAAAAGTATGCACGAGTGCCTCTGACACATAAGCTACCGCTAGTGTTGCTATCGCTAAAATAAGTAGCGCCTTCCCTTTCGACCACTCTGGCTCTTCTTCATGCGCTACTTCGTCACTTTTATGTTGATATACACCACGGTGCGTAACTAACTTAAATAGTAAGGCAGCAAGGTACATGATAATCATAATAATAGAAACACCTATACTTAATTGATACGTCTTGCCAGCGTCCATCTTCATTGAAAAGATCTCTGGAATAACAAAGGCCACAACAACAGCAAATATTAATAAAGCTGAATTATGCCTTGCATCATATACATTAAAACTTTGTCTTTTGTATTTAAGACCTCCAACAAAGAAGGATAGCCCTCCTACTAATAATAAATTTCCAAGTACAGATCCCGTTAAAGAAGCTAACACCACTTCAATTAACCCTGCTTGAAGTGCAAAAATTGAAATGATAAGTTCAACAGCATTACCGAAAGTAGCATTTAATAATCCGCCTATTCTAGGACCAGAAACAATTGCTAGACTCTCTGTTGCTCTACCCATAAAACCAGCTAATGCGATAATCGTAACACAATACACAGCGAACATAATTGTTTCTGGCCAATGAAGTGTTTTTCCAAGTACAGATAGTGGTACACCTATAAGCGCTACTATAAGAAATATTTTATTAAACATGTTTTTCATCCTTCCATCGTATGTATTTCTCCTCAATATTATTATTATTCTTCTCCTAACTTGTCCGATTTCATCACAATTACGTTTAAAAAATCGGATTGAAGAAAACAGTATGAAAGATATTTAAATTATCTTGTTTAAACAGACAGAATTATAAATTGTGAAAAGGGGTTAAAATTATGCACTTAAAAGAAAAAATCGCAACTATTATTCAAGGTCAACGTACTGGTGTATTATCTACAGTACGAAATGAGAAACCTCATAGCGCCTTTATGATGTTTTTCCATGAAGATTTTGTACTGTATGTTGCAACAGATCGACAATCAAAAAAGATAACAGATATTGAACAAAATCCTAATGTCCATGTACTACTCGGACGAGAAGGGAAAAAATTAGATGAAGATTATATTGAAGTTGAAGGATTGGCTTCAATTGAGGAAGACTCGACATTAAAAAACAAGTTTTGGAATAATAGCTTAAAACGTTGGTTACTCGGCCCTGAAGACCCTAATTACGTATTGATAAAAATCAACCCCGACACAATTTATTACATCGATGGTGCCGGTACGACGGAGCCTGAGTTTTTACGACTATAAAATAAAACAAGCCCCCCTTAGGTGGGCTTGTTTTGTCGAAAAGTTCTTTTGAAAAAAACAATAAAATAGGTGGAACTTTCTAAAGATTCTGTTATATAATAGCATTAACTTAAATAAACTGTATTAAAACAGATTGAGAGGAGAAATAAAATTGATGAAGAGAGAAGAACGCAAAAACATGATTGAGTTTATTGAAAAGAAAAAAGGGATTGAGCGTGACGAATTACTGTTTATGACAGACGATGAAGTAGAACATATTTATAATGTAACGTACTTTTTATATGAGGAAATTGCAGAGTAGTATAATAATCCCCACCTTATTAAAAATATAAGGTGGGGATTATTTCGCTATTTAGCCCACTATTTACAGGCAGTAAAACTCCCACCTTAAAATTCAGGTGGAGCAAGAAGTTAAGTTGAAGTCGTGCTTCCTATAAGCTCAATTGCTTCAACTTTATACATGAGAATCATTTTCATGTATAATACTGTAAGATTGGAGGAATTTTACTATGAGTTCGTGGCTCTTATTTGCACTATTATCAGCAATTGCTGCTGCCCTTGTATCGATTTTTGGAAAGTTTGGTTTAGACGGCATCGATGCAAACGTTGCAACAACAATTCGATCTATTATTATGGCATTATTTATGATAGGCGTTATTATCATACAAGGTAAATTTCAAAATATCGGCGACGTACTGCTAAATAAAAAAGCACTGCTATTTATCACATTAAGTGGGGTTGCAGGTGCTTCGTCATGGCTATTTTATTTTCTTGCCCTCAAAACAGGAAAGGTTTCACAAGTAGCTCCTGTCGATAAATTAAGCGTCGTATTTTCTATCATTCTCGCTATGATTATCCTCGGTGAAAAGTTAAACTTTATGACCGGTGTTGGTGTAGTCTTTATTACAGCTGGTGTATTATTTATTGCTTTCAGCTAAAAAAACCGCTATTAGCGGTTTTTCTTTTTCTTTATGTACAACCATACAACACATGTAACAACGGCTGAAATTAATAAAATCCATATTCCATAATGATGTAAACTATACTCAACGAAGCGCCACTTCTCGCCTAACTTCCAGCCAAGCCCAATAAAAACACTTATCCAAATGAGCGCACCACCGTAAGCGTACAAACAAAAACGCCAAAGTGTCAAATTTGATACCCCAGCAAAATATGCTGTTAAATGACGTACGCCCGGTATAAAATAACCAATCATTAAAAGAAATGGCCCATATTTTTCAAATAAAATATGTGTTTTTTCAATGTGATGTTCTTTAATTCTAATTTTCGGCCCATATTTCTTTAAAACAGGGAGCCCAAGTTTTAAACCTAATATGTAGCTTAACGTGATCCCTAACATCGCACCAGCCAGCCCACTTAAAAAAGCAGCAGTTCCTGACATAACTCCTTTTGAAACATTATAACCAACAAAGGTCAATAAAAACTCGTCTGGTATCGGTAATCCGACAATCCCACCAGCCAAAGCTATAACAATTCCAAAATAGCCATAATGCGCGATTAACTCGCCAATATGTTGTTCCATTCGGAAGACACATCCTATGCACGGTCGTTATTCCACATTGTACCCTTTCTATCTTTAAGGCAAACATGGTATACATATTCACTATACATTGTTTTTATAATGAACTCTACTTCTATTCTTTCCTTTAACAGAGATAAAGAAAAACTTTACTCAGTGGGAGTTTTGTTCATCCTCTACTAATTATTAACCTATGCTAATCTTGCTTTTACAGACATCCCGACTCCACATAACTCACTTACATTCACCAATTTTGAGATTAGATTCTTATTGCCCGCAAATAACCCGATAAAAAATAAAAATTCATATGCGTGTTTTTTTGTTACAATAAAGGAAAGTTACTTTTCGCAACGGTTTAACTCTCAAGAAAAATGATATATCTAGCAAAAACATAGTTTGGTCTATATAATGCAACTTCTACCTATTAAAAGAACATACACCCTTTTACATACAACATCATTTTTCTAAATTATACAGGGGGGAACGAACATGACCATTGAAAATCAATTTATTCAAAAAGTTTACTATAAAACATTTTTAACAGAAGAAACTTCTACTCCTGCATCGGAAGTACTCGGTGAAGCATATATAAATGAATCTAAAAATGAATTCTCCAACATTTCTAATATTCGATTTGCTCAAGGTGAATTTTATTATCAAAATAAAGATTTTGAAGCAGCTATATTTAAATGGGAAAAAGTAAATAATGCTCTTGCACTTTGGGCGACAAAAAATATTGCAGATGCTTATTTTGAACTAGGATTCTTACCAAAGGCAGAAGAAATCTATCAATCTATTCAAACGGAAGATACGACTCTTACGATGGAGGTTTCCTTACAACTTCTTTCTCTTTATATCGAACAAGATCGTTTAGGACTCGCTTTTAAGACGATTAGTGAAGCTGTTGCATTCCAACCGGATTACCCAAATATTACTGCAATTGCACGTTCTTTCTATGAAAAACAAGAAGATTGGAACAACGCTATCGAACTAGCTGTTCAAGAAGGTATCCGAACACAATCTTTACACTGGTTTGATACGTTAATAAATTACATAAACAAAGGATTTACAAAAAATATTAAGCCTGAATATTTCTATGAGTCTTTAAAAGCTCTATATGCTGTTGATCAAGCTCAATTTAAAGAACTTGTTATTGCTCTTTGGAATAGCTATCAACATGAATCCTTATACCTTCCTTGGATTCAAAGTATTAATCATTTATTCTTGCATATTGAAACAGACAATAATGACGATTGGAATGAAATCTCTACTCGCTACCAAGAAACATACTTTGCATTAATTACCGGAAATCATTTTATGCATGAATTAAACGGACTTGTACCAAATTTATTAACAAATTGGTTCAGTTTAACGAAAGCAAAAGATTCTCTAGTTGTCTCTGCAGCAGTGTTAGCATGGAATGAAGTCTCACCTACAACTTTAGAATCATTACTCGTAAAAAGTGCTGGATCCTTACTTTCTAATACATCAGCTGAAGCAGATGTAAATATGGAAACAGTTTCTCATTTATTCGAAACAATCGCTGTATGGGCTGAGAAAAATGATGTAGATTTAAGTCATCAATTTACGCTACTCGTCCATGAACTATGTGATTTAAATGTCACACCAATACTAATAGCTGGAACTAGTGACCATGATAAAACATCATTTGTTAATTCAATATTGGGAGAGAACATCTTAACTGAAACTTTAACAACTCCTATTCTATTTAAAGACGCTAGTCAAACTGAAATAACAGAATTTACCGAGTTAGATATAAGAAATATCCCTAACCTTGATGAATTCCATCAAATAACGGCTACATCTGCTCAGTCAGAACTTGAGAAAAAATGTATAGAAATTAAGCTACCAAGTAGGTTTTTAAGAAAAAATAAGTTTACATTTCTTATTACACCATCTATTCAAGGACAATTGGATAAAAACAATGCATACTTTGAATACTTACAAGCAGCAGATAGCCTTGTATACGTATTAAATTCTTCTTCACCATTGCATAGTCAAGAAATTGATACGTTAATTTATTTACGTGAACAAGTACCAAACTTACAAATTCACTTCGTATCACACACAAATAATACGACTACTGATGAAAAACTAATTAGTAAACTTAAAGTACATTTTCCAGATGCACAATTCTTCCCATACTCTCCTTCGCAAGAGAGTAGCCAGCAACTTGGAGATGTAACAGAATCTATTCTTTCTAATCTTGCAAAACGCGATATAGAAAAAGAACGTATAGAAAAGCTAATATGGTTTACGCAAAAGACAATTGCTTATCTCATAAATGAACGTGTGGAATTAGAAAATACATTAGTAAAATCCGTACGCTGGAATAAACACATCTCAGTGAAACTTACTGGATTTATTAATAACCTTACTGCTCTTGAAAAAGATAAAATTCGTTCTATTACCGAATCCTATCTTTTAACGAAAGAAGAAATTACACGAGATATACATTCTCAAATTCCTGAATTATTACAGAGCTGCTCTGATCTTGTTCAAGAAGATAGTGATTTCAAATTAGTTCATGAAGAATTAAATGCTGCAATGAATGAACGAGTTCAAAAGCATGTACAACAGGTACTTCTTCCTAAATTTACTGGGTCTATTCAAGAATGGATTGAAACAGCACATAATGAATTTATTCAAGCTCAAGCTTATTTAGATGAAATGAGTGAAACGTTTAATAAATTATATAAAGAAGAACGTATGAAACTTCCTTGCGATTTCAAATTATTAGATGATTGGAATCGAGATGTTGTACGAATGACAAATCGAATTACAGTAACGAACATCAATATTTTATTACGCTTTACACCGACACAGTTTTTCTTAAAAAGTGCCGGAAAATTATTTGGTAATATGCAAAAAAACCAATCTATGCTCGCCAACAAATATAAACAATATATTGAAACAGAAGACTATACAGAAATTGCTCACACAATTTCAAAACAATTCTTCCTTCAATTTGAAGTATTTGAAGGTGCATTAGAACGTGATATCATGATGTTCTTCAAAGATCCACTTAATATATTGAAACAAAATGTAGATGCAGCTCAACTTGAGATAAAGGAAGACGAGCAAACATTAGCAACGCTAAGAAGCAATCCAGAAACATATCATGATCCTTTAGCGCTATTTAAACTACAATTGCTACAACATAAATTTGTTTTAAGTACTACAAAGAAACATGAAGATATGTTTGTATCTAACGAATCTCCTACTGTTTAACAAAAAAACCAAGCAAACTAAAATTTGCTTGGTTTTTTACTTTATTATTTTCATATGTTCAAACGGATAATAAATGCCTGCTAACTTACCTAACACATCTTCTCTATCAATAAAACCTAAACCATTTCTACTATCTTTACTTATTAAGCGATTATCTCCCATAACAAAAATCTTATTTTTAGGAACTGTAATCGGTCCAAAGTCCTCTGTTAAATTCATAAGTTTTTTTTCTGCTTGTTTTTTATTACTATCCAAATACTCTTCATCTTTCACTTCAGAATTTACATATAATTGATCATTTCTCATCTCAATTATATCTCCAGGTAATCCAATCACTCTTTTGACATAAAAATTATCTGTTTTCATAACAATAATATCTTCTCTCCCATAGCTTTCAAATTGTTTTGCTAGCTTATTAACAATCACCTTATCTCCATCTTGCAACGTCGGCCTCATGGATGCTCCTTTTACAGTCGTCGGAAAAAACACAAAAATTTTCGCCAAAAACACCAATAAACATGCAATTGCAATAGTTCCAAAGAATTCACGCCAACGTTTTTTCTTTTGCATCATTTCACCATCTCATCATCTTTTACTTTTATTATAAATAATACCACTGATGATTTTCTACAAAATTCCGAATTATAAAATTAGAATATTAGAAATTTCAAAATATAAATACTGATCAAATTTACAAGCAAAAAAGATACTCTCAAAATAGTCTATCCACTATTTTTGAGAGTATCTTTTTATAATCCCACATATACAATACACATTTGAGCAGCTACATATGTAAACCAAATCCAAAGTGGCTCATACTTCAATTTACGTCCTCCGATATCTGTCACGCCAATAATAAAATCAGAAATCACAAATAGTAAACCACCAAACGCTGGTATCCACCATATTCCTGTATTTTCATAATATAAGGCGAATGCAAAGCAAGCCATTCCTCCAACCCACAATCCGTAAATTAGAGCTCCTATCGTAAACAATTTATCCTGTTTATCATTTCGGATAAAGAAGAACCATCCTACAATTAGAAAGAGCCCATATACGAGTAAGCCAATCCAAAAACCATTCCACGAGATTCCTGTTTGCAAAAATGCTTTTACATAAAAACAATGTGCAAGAGCGAAAGTAACCATCCCTCCAATTAACCTGTGACCAATTGGAATCAGCCCAGCCATAAACAAATCTCCCACAGTCGATAAAGTCATACCAAGTGCAACCCACGTACTATACTCTACAGATGGATCTTGTAACCATATGCAAATTGCACTACCTGTTAAAGAAAAACTAAGAATAAGACGGATTGCTAAAGGTAACGGCATATTATCTTTCGTTCTTTTTGTCTGCCGCATTGCATAAATTGCACCAATTAAAAAAAGAAGTATTTGCCCAATTAACACCACGTAAAGTAGATTCATAACATGTTCTCCTCAATAAATGCTTTTTGTATCTTTTTTCGTTACACTTAGTCTATTATCCTTTTTCTATGAAAAAAAGAAGAACAGTACTGTTCTTCCATTGTAATCGCTTTTCTGCTCTCTATGCTACTTGTTTTTCTTGCTCCATTTTTTGCTTAGCTGGCGTTCGATTTACCACAATAATTCCCGCGGCTACACATGCTAAACCGAATAGCACAAATGAATGAATTGCTTCACCTAAAATCATGCTCGATAATAACACACCAAATACGGGTATAAAGAACATATACATAGATACTTTTCCAACCTTGTTGTACTTCATAATTGTATTCCAAATGCAAAAACCAGCTGCAGATAAGAAAGATAAATAAATCAGCATAAGTAGTGCATGTAGACTAAATGTAAATGGCATGACTCCAACTTGTAAAGCCCCTATACATAATAATCCTATAGAACCAAACATCATTTGGTATGCTGTCATATAGCCAACATCTAATGTTTTACTACCTTCTTTTGCTAATATGTTTCCATATGAATACAGCATTGCTGCACTAAGAAGTAATAAGCTTCCGATTCCAAAATGAAATGATAAGCTACCATCACTCGGCACATTTACTAAAATGACGCCACAAAAACCAATCGATACCCCAATTATTTTTCTTATATTGAGAGCATCATCTTTATATAAAAAATGGGCGAGTAAAATTTGAAAGAATGATGATGTCCCTGAAATGATAGCTCCTTCAATTCCTGAACTATAACTCATTCCAATGTAAAAACAGATATATTGAAGAAACGTTTGGAATAAACCAATTTGTATTAACTGTTTCCCCGTTCCTTTTTTGAAGCTCATATCTTTTCCTAACACTTTAAAGAATAATAAGAGCATGACTCCAGATAACAAGAAACGATAACCGGCAAATAATATTTGTTCTCCAACTTCTTGTGGTTGAATTCCAAGTTCAGCATAACTTAACTTAATAAAAGGAAATGCGCTTCCCCATAAAAAAGTTGCTACTATTGCAGCAATAAATACGCCAATCGGATGGGTAAAAAATTTCTCTGTCTTCACTTGTTGTCTTCCTTTCCGACCTTTTTATGAACAATATTCATATATACCAAAGGAATTGCGAAAACACAAGTTTTCCGTTTATACTTGAAACAAAACCGTACCATCTCATAAAAACATATGATATACTATAGAATAATTACAACATAATAACTATTAAAAACAGATTCAACAGAAATGCTGCTATCCATTATGGATGGCAGCTTTCGTCGTTTTATAGGGGTTTCGATTTTGATTATTTTTCTCAATAAGAATTCGGAAGGAGCGAGTAGTAATGAACTCAGAAGTAAAAACGTTACACGCAAAAGAAACAATTTCTCATCCCTCTTTATGGGACGCATTAAAAAAACATTATGAACTTGTATTTGCAGTGGCATCTGGTATTTTTATTTTAGCTGGCTGGCTATTCACAAAGAACGATGCAATAAATGTAGGTATTACTTGCTATATCCTTGCTTATATAGTTGGTGGATATGCAAAAGCTAAAGAAGGCATTGAAGATACGATTGAAGAAAAAGAGCTAAATGTTGAAATGCTAATGCTCTTTGCAGCTATCGGTGCTGCAATTATTGGCTACTGGGCAGAAGGGGCTATTTTAATCTTCATCTTTGCGCTCAGCGGTGCTATGGAATCTTATACATTAAGTAAGAGCCAAAAAGAAATTTCCGCTCTTCTTGACTTACAACCCGAAGAAGCATTACGCATTTCCAACGGAACAGAGGAACGTATTCCTGTTGGAGAGTTACAAATTAACGACATTATTTTAATTAAACCAGGTGAACGTGTTCCTGCTGACGGTACGATTCATAACGGTGAAACAAATATCGACGAAGCAGCAATCACGGGAGAACCTATTCCAAATGAGAAAAGATATGGCGATGAAGTATTTGCAGGTACTGTAAATTTACGTGGTGCTATCGAAGTTAAAATTACGAAGCCGAGCGATCAAACATTATTCCAAAAGATTATCCGTCTCGTCCAAAGTGCACAAAGTGAAAAATCACCATCACAACTATTCATCGAAAAGTTTGAAGGAACATACGTAAAAGGTGTACTACTCGTTGTTGCGCTTATGATGTTCGTTCCTCATTTCTTACTTGACTGGAGCTGGAATGAAACGTTTTATCGCGCTATGATCTTACTTGTAGTCGCATCTCCTTGTGCACTCGTTGCTGCCATTACACCAGCGACGTTATCAGCCATTTCTAACGGAGCAAGAAATGGGATTCTCTTTAAAGGTGGCATACATTTAGAACGTCTCGCTTCAGTAAAAGCAATCGCCTTTGATAAAACAGGTACATTAACGGAAGGTAAACCTACCGTAACAGATGTATATGTTCGAGAAAATATGACAGAAAAAGAAGTACTTTCTATTACAGCATCAATTGAAAGTCACTCTACACATCCTTTGGCTGAATCTATTGTTAAATATGCACAACATGCGTACGACATTACATTAAAAAAACCAGAAAAGGTTGAAGATGTAACTGGTTTTGGGATAAAAGGAATATTCGAAAACAACGCTTATAAAATAGGTAAAGCTGATTTTATCGGTGAAGAAACAAAAACATTTCATAATGGTATTTCTGCCTCACTTGAAAAGGAAGGTAAAACTGTCGTTTATATTAGTGATGAGGGAGGCATTCTTGGACTTATCGCTTTAAAAGATACGCTTCGCCAAGAAACAATAGCTGCTATTCGTGATTTACAAAGCATTGGTGTCGAAGCAATTATGATTACTGGAGATAATGAAGAAACGGCAAAAGCAATTGCCTCTGAAAGTAATATAAAGGAATATTACGCATCATGCTTACCAGAAACAAAAGTTGAAACGATTAAAAAGTTAAAAGAAAAATACGGTACAGTAGCAATGGTTGGAGACGGTATAAATGATGCACCTGCCCTAGCTACGGCTAGCATTGGTGTCGCAATGGGAGAAGGAACAGATGTAGCTTTAGAAACTGCAGATGTTGTACTGATGAAGAACGAACTATCTCGCCTTTCCCAAGCAATTCGTTTATCAAAACGAATGAACCGTATTGTGAAGCAAAACGTAATCTTTTCGCTAGCCGTTATTGCCATGCTAATTTGTTCAAACTTCTTGCAATTTTTAGCTCTTCCATTCGGTGTTATTGGCCATGAAGGAAGTACGATTCTTGTCATTTTGAATGGCTTACGATTACTAAAAGGAAGCAAATAAAACGGGTCCCTCATAGAGGACCCGTTTTTTTTAGTGATAGCTATTATGACCGTTCGCACTGCTACTCGTTTTATGCTTTGGATGCGAACTGCTCTTTTGTTTATTGTTATTTTTATTGTTGTGATTCTTTTTATTATTACTCATGAAATATCCCCCCTGTTCCTTATTATTATGGAACAAGAAGTCACTTTTCATTACGGGAATTATTGTCACCCGTCCTATAATGATGGAGTAAACCATTAATTTCGCCGCCAAGTAAAATTACCCATCCAGTTAAGTAAAACCATAACATTAAAATAATGATACCACCAAGACCACCATATGTATTGGCGTAATTTGCAAACTTATCTACATAATAAGCAAATGAGTACGATACCACAATCCATCCTACAGTAGCAAATAACGCCCCTGAAATAACTTCTCTTCTTTTTAACTTTCGATCTGGTGCAAATGTATATAAGAAACTAAACAAAGCAAATAGCACGAAGAAACTCGCTACTAATCGTGTAATGCTCCATACGAAAGAAAAACTATCTGATAAACCGAGTGCTTTAAACACTGCTGCTCCAATAACTTGTCCGAATACCGGAACAATTAACGCAAAGACAATCATAAAAATAATAGCTAATGTAAACACAATTGATAACGCTCTTGTTGTAATAAAAGAACGTGTTTCCTTCACGTCATAAGCGCGGTTAAAAGCATTCATAACCGCATTAACACCATTTGAGGCAAACCATAACATGGATAATAAACCAAATGATAATAAACCACCATTTTGCTGGTTTACAACTTTATCTACATTTACCTCAATTAAGTTCATTGCATCATCTGGTACATAAATCTCTAATAAACTAAGCACATCCTCTGTTTGAATGGGAATAAATCCAAGAAGCGTAATTAAGAAAACGAGCCCAGGAAAAATTGCAAGCAAGAAGAAATAAGCGAGCTGTGCTGCCAAGCCCGCTACATCATCGCGCATCGTCCGGTCATATAAATCTTTACCAAACGAATAAGTACGATTTCTTCTCACCTTTTCTAAAATTTTTCTCATATATGTTTAAACGCTTTTCTTCTCTTCTTTATCTTGCTTTAACTCAATGTACGCTTCAGTTTTTTTTTCCACTGCATTTGAGTCTTTCATAAATAATTCACGCGCTTCTTTCATACCACCATCTTCAGCAACTATTGGCTCTTCTTCTACTTTCAACTCATCTACCTTTGGAGATACAGCTTGAATTTCAATCGTTTCTGGCTTTTCTTCTGGCTCAACTTTTTTCTTACTAAAAATTTCTTTCGTTTCTTTTAACGTCTCTACAACAGATGGCGTTAATTTTTTAATTTCTGCTACTTTCGCTTTTACCACATTGAAATCAGCAAGTTCGCGTCCTTTATCTGTAACAGTTTGCACTTTTTCTTTGATCTTTGCATTTTCACCAATTTCAATCATCTTTGTTTTTGCTTTTTCTGCTGTATTTTTTACTTTTTCGCGGTTTTCTTTCTTTAACATGGATACAGCTACACCTGCAGCTACACCAATCGCAATGTTTCGAGCAATATTATTTTTCTTTGCCATATTCCTTCACCCTTTCATTTCTTATGTTAGAAAGTATTTCTTTCTAAGCTTCCTCATATTCCTTGTTCATTTCGAATGAAAGCTAATAGCTTTGCACACCCTTCTGTTACAAGGTCATATACTTCTTGGAAATTCCCTGTATAGTAAGGGTCAGGAACGTCTGTCCAGCCACCGTCTGGAACAAAGTCGGACAGCCTACCAATATAGCCTCCAGTTTTACCTAAACTTTTTAAATCTGCTATATTCTTGTTGTCCATGGCAATAATATAATCAAACTTTGTTAAGTCTTCTTTTTCTACTTGCCTTGCTTTAATTCCTTCAAAAGTGACTGCATTTTCTTTTAAAATTTTTTGTGTTCCTTTATGTGGCGGATGGCCAACGTGCCAATCTCCAGTTCCTGCAGAATCAATGACAATTTTCTCTTCAAGTCCCTCTTTTACGACAAGATTTCGAAAAATCGCTTCTGCCATCGGAGAACGGCAAATGTTCCCAAGACAAACAAACAATACTTGAACCATATTTTTGTTTCTTCCCTTCTTGGTGCATTTCTTAATATATACTTATAGTATAAACAACCAATTATTAAATATAAAGGAAATCCCTACTAATTTAATGGGATTGAAAAGATTCATTAACGAAAATGATAAAAAATGTTAAGATAGCCTTATGTTATTTTAAAGGGGGACACTTCGGTGGATTTATCCGTAAAGTCAGAAGAAAACGTTGAATATATGGTCGAAGCTATTAAAGAAAAATTACGTATGGTTAATGCTGGAGCGATGAGAGCTGCTAGTTTTAACGAAGAAATGTACGAAGATTTACGTGACATTTATGATCATGTTATGAAACGTGAAACATTCAGCATTAGTGAAATGCAAGCCATTACAGAAGAATTAGGTACATTAATTAAAAAGTAAAAAAGCCTCTCTTATATGAGGCTCTTTTTTACTTCCAACAAATTCATGACAACTCTTCTCTTTTCCTCAACCAACTGTAAAATATTGTACAATAGAAGTAGAACCTCACCTTAGATTTTTTCTCCATACATACTACTCACAAATAATAGCAACACTACCATTGCTAACTGTTTTTACTGGAGGTGCTTACTTATGAGCAATTGGTACAGTAAGACGAAAGATCAAACATTGATTGACCTAGAAACAAACGAACAACACGGTTTAACAGATGCGATTGTAAGTGAACGTTTAAAGCAATACGGTTCTAATGAATTAGCTACAAAACAAAAACGTACTTTATGGCAGCGTATTTTCGCCCAAATTAATGACGTCCTCGTATATGTCCTTATTATTGCTGCCCTTATTTCTGCCTTTGTAGGTGAATGGGCGGATGCCAGTATTATCGCGCTTGTTGTAGTTTTAAATGCTGTTATCGGTGTTGTCCAAGAATCGAAAGCAGAACAAGCTTTAGAGGCATTGAAAAAGATGGCAACACCTAAAGCTATCGTCAAGAGAAACGGTGAACTAAAAGAAATTCCATCTGAGCACGTCGTTCCAGGGGATATCGTTATGCTCGACGCCGGACGATATATCCCATGCGATTTACGCCTTATTGAAACCGCAAATTTAAAAGTTGAAGAATCTGCTCTAACTGGTGAATCTGTCCCTGTTGATAAAGATGCAATCTACCACCCTTCTATGCGAAGTGATGAGCAAGTACCACTCGGCGATCAAAAAAACATGGCCTTTATGTCTACTCTTGTCACATATGGAAGAGGCGTCGGTGTTGCTGTTGAAACTGGAATGAACTCACAAATTGGTAAGATTGCTACCCTTTTACATGAAGCAGACGATGATATGACACCACTTCAAAAAAGCTTAGCACAAGTCGGAAAATATTTAGGCTTTGTTGCTGTAGCTATTTGTATCGTTATGTTTCTCATCGGTTTTTTACAAGGCCGGGATACGTTAGAAATGTTTATGACTGCTATTAGTTTAGCTGTCGCAGCTATTCCAGAAGGCTTGCCAGCTATCGTTTCCATCGTTCTTGCAATTGGTGTGCAACGTATGATTAAACAAAACGTTATCATTCGGAAACTACCAGCTGTTGAAGCCCTCGGTTCTGTCACAATTATTTGTTCAGATAAAACAGGTACGTTAACGCAAAATAAAATGACCGTTACTCACTTTTATAGTGATAACACATACGATCGCTTAGAAAGTTTAAATGTAAATAATGATGCGCAACGTCTATTGTTAGAAAATATGGTGCTATGTAATGATGCGTCTTACAATAACGAATCACAAACGGGAGACCCGACTGAAATTGCACTTCTCGTTGCTGGAACCACTTTTAACATGCAAAAAGATCATTTAGAAAAAATACATGAACGTGTTAACGAAGTACCTTTTGATTCAGATCGTAAAATGATGTCAACCGTACATATGTACAATGAAAGTTACTATAGCATGACGAAAGGCGCTATTGATAAGCTCTTACCTCGATGTACTCATATTTTTAAAAACGGCAAAATCGAGATTTTAACTGATTCTGATAAAAATCAAATATTAGAAGCTGCCGGATCAATGTCTCAAGAAGCTTTAAGAGTACTTTCATTTGCATTTAAACAATACGATTCAAACGATGTGGATATAAATCATCTTGAAGAAAATCTTATCTTTATTGGTCTTGTCGGTATGATTGATCCACCACGAACTGAAGTGAAAGATTCAATTAAAGAATGTAAAAAAGCCGGTATTCGCACAGTTATGATTACTGGTGACCATAAAGATACCGCCTTTGCAATTGCCAAAGAACTTGGCATTGCTGAAGAAATATCGGAAATTATGATTGGAACTGAATTAGATAACGTTTCTGATACAGAACTAGCTAGCAAAATTAATCATTTAAATGTATTCGCTAGAGTCTCTCCTGAGCATAAAGTGAAAATTGTAAAGGCATTACGCGCGAAAGGAAATATCGTTTCTATGACTGGTGACGGTGTCAATGATGCACCATCTTTAAAGCAAGCTGATGTTGGCGTAGCGATGGGCATTACAGGAACAGACGTTGCAAAAGGGGCAGCAGATGTCGTGTTAACAGATGATAATTTCTCATCTATCGTGAAAGCCGTTGAAGAAGGTAGAAATATTTATCGCAACATAAAAAAATCAATTCTCTTCCTACTCTCTTGTAACTTCGGAGAAATTATCGCTTTATTTTTAGCCATTTTACTCGGCTGGGCAACACCACTACGACCTATTCACATTTTGTGGGTGAATTTAATTACAGATACACTGCCTGCATTATCACTTGGGGTTGATCCTGAAGACCCAGATGTGATGAAGGAAAAACCACGACATGCAAAAGAAAGCTTATTTAGCGGCAGCGTTCCTTTCCTGATTTTCAATGGAGTTATCATTGGACTTTTAACGCTAATAGCTTTTATCGCCGGAGCAAAATTCTATACTGGAGATACAAATTTATTCCCTCTTTTCCCAGAGCGAATTGATGACGATGCTCTATTACATGCTCAAACGATGGCATTTGTCGTTCTTAGTTTTTCTCAGCTCGTTCATTCATTTAACTTGCGTTCAAGAACGAAATCGATTTTTTCAATTGGGATCTTTACAAATAAATATTTAGTCTTCTCCCTCCTTATCGGTGTTCTTATGCAAGTTTGTATCATCTCCATCCCGCCCCTTGCAAATATATTCGGTGTACATGCATTAACGATGCGAGATTGGGGATTTGTTCTCTTATTAAGTATCATTCCGCTTGTTGTGAATGAAATCATTAAATTAGTGAAGAAAAACTAAAAGGCAATGAGGAATATTCCTCATTGCCTTTTCATTTATCCTGCTATTTTCCGTGCATTAAAACTCCCACCTCAAAATTCAGTTTGAGCAAAGAAGTTAGGTGATGGATTAACTGCCCATAAATGTCCAATTGGTGAAGGCTAATAATCGGTGGTGATGAACAAAACCCCACTGATTAAAGTTTCACTTTATCCTTGTAATTCTTTTTTGATATTCTCTGTTAATGTAGCCATACGCTTGCGACTTTCTTCACGCTCACGTTTATTTTGTTCTTCAATTTGTTGTGTTTCTTGCATACCTCTTGAAATAATGTTCCAAGTTTCCTCAAGTGTTTCCATCTTAATACTAGAAGAACCTGATAATCTCGCTACTTCTACACTTTGCGTTGCGATATTTTGTGCATTTTTCTTAAGTAATTCATTTGTACGGCGATCCAGTTCAGCCATAGAATCTGCAACAAGCTTTTGGCGCTTGGCATTTACCGCTTGAATGATACCATTTTTAAAGATAGGAATCGTTGTAATAAATGCTGTATTGATTTTACCAATTAATTTATTATTACCACGTTGAATCATACGAATTTGTGGTGCTGTAAGTAACGCAACCATACGTGCTTTTTCTAAATCGTCAATACGCTGTTCTAAAATTTCAACAGAGTTTTTAAGCGACTCTAATTCAATACCTGCTAATTGATCATTATTACGTACACGCTCTTCATACATCGGAACTAACTCTGTATTTAAACGCTCTAATAACATTTCTCCTGCTACTACGTACTTCTCTAAGTCTAAATAATATTTTAAGTTTTGCTCATACAAGCCATCTAACGTACCAATTGATTTTTTCATCTCATCTTGGTACTTCGTAATTTCCACATAAACTTTATCAATTTCGCGGCCCATCGTTTGATATTTACTAAAGATTTGTTCTATCATTTTATCCGCTTTTTTGAACATACGTGAGAAGAAACCACTTTTTTCTTCCGCAAAGTCTTTACTATCAAATCGGTCCATAATTTTACCAAGCTGTTTTAATAATTCACCAGAATCTTCTATCTTTGATAATGACATTGTATGTAAAATTTGATCAGCAAAACGTGAAATTTCCATAGAAGGTTCTTTTCCAAGTTCAATTAATTCTAATTGATCTTTAATATCTACCGCATTATAAATACGTTGTACATCCGCATCTTGTCTAAGTTGTAAGCGAACATCTTGTGCTGTTTGTTCATTTAATTCTGTTTTCGGATCTAGTACGACTGGGTTATTCATATGGTATTCTCCCTTTCCTTATAAAAATGGACGAAATAGTCCTTTTATTGTTTGTGATAAATTTTTATAGGCTGATGAACCATGAAACTCAAGATCGAAATTAACCTCTTCAAGCCAATGTAAATCAAATGCCCCCGCTTCAATATACGGTTCAATATCGTTTCTTCCCGTTGGATTGAAATGGAATACATCTACTCCAATTTGATTCAAAAATAGTAATAAAACAGCGTCAGAACGAGTTAATTCTCCGCTCTTCTCATTATTAAATATAACAATTTTCGGTACATCTTGTGAATAATCAAATTTCTCAAGCTGTTCTAAAATATTCGGTGGTATTTGAGAAAGTTGTGCGAAAACATATAGCGCTACATCTTGTTTCGTCTCTTTCGCAATTGGTTTGCACATTTCACTTTCGCACGTATGGATAATCGCCTCTGCAATCCCATGCTGTAAACCTTCCGGTAAACGCTTATGCGGCCACCAATGGCTATTCATAATTAGATCAGGATGCAATTTTCCAGCTCGGTCCAATGCATCTCGATAATGATATTGGAAGTTTGCTTTTTGCTCTTTCGTAAATGGGAATGTATTAATTAGTAAACTGTTATCAAATGATGTAACAGCCTTTAATCGTTGAAAATATTCTTTATCATTCTTTGAAACGCCTGATATTTTCGCAAATAAAGAAGGAATATAAATATGTTTATTTTCAACAAAGAATGTTGGGCGTACAAATGCCTTTTCTTTCGTAATTAAAAAGAGTTCATCATATGTCGTTTTTAACGTACGTGCTACAGGTGTATAGGAACGGAATTGCCACGGCTTGTACAGCAGTGAATTATCGTGGTGAAGTACTTGTTCAATTTCTTTCGAAGCTTGATACGCTACTGTTGCAACACGCTCACGGCGACGATCAGGGAATGGTTCAAGCGAAATGCGACTTGAATGAGATACAACAAAAGTTCTTCCCTCTTCATCAATATTTTCAAATCCATCTTTTCCTTCTGGGTGATAATAAAGCACATCACAACCGAGCATAATAAGAAAGTATAAGAAATATATACGGCTTTCCTGTGCATCACCGTACCAAATGATACGCGGCATTTGTTTCTTATAATTAATCGTAGAGAACCACTTCGCTACGTAATTTTCGCTTAGTTTAATTATGTCGATTAAGAAACGACGGAAGCCTTCTGTCTTTAACGACTGATTATGTTGCTTCTCATATAATTTCAATAGTGAAATAAACGTCGTATGTATGTAATGCTGTAAATCAGGATTGTCTACTTTCGGTAAAAGTTGTTTCCCAGATAAGTGTGCAACTAGCCTATTTACTGTCAGACCATTTGGTGCTTCTTGATGTAATCCGAACACTTCTTGAATATGACGAAGCTTTTCCGAATCAATCACTTTGTTTAAATTTTGTTCGTGTAAAACTTCGATTCCTTTCGCTTCACTATAATCAAACAGTTCATTAAAATATTCATCTACATCATTAGGAACACCAAGGATTCGACATGCTATATAACTAAATTTCATCTCATTCTCTGTCAGCTCATATTGTGGGCGTTTTTCTAAAAGCGTTTCAAATTGCTTTAAATCTGATTCATCTTTTAATGCATATGGTTGAAGTGTAAAACGTGAAAACACAACAGTTCACCTCCAAAAACATTTACGTTTTTTCTAAGTCCTTCTTCTATTATAAACTATTTTTGGTTATAAAAAATGGGCGCTCGCAAAACGAGCAAACCCATTTCAATTATTTATTGTCTTCTTTAGTAGCTGCAACTTCTTCTCTAGCTTGTCCAGAATTCTTCATGTAGTGAAGTATAAATGTTGCTCCAAATGCTACAACTAAAATAATAAAGAATAGTGTATGACTAATCTCAATCTCGATTAAAGACAGTAACATTTTTGCTGCAATAATTAAGATTAAAATGTATGCTGTCGTTTCAAGCTCTGGAATACGCTCTAACAATTTTAAGAATACACCAGCAATACCACGCATCATTAAAATACCTAGCATTCCGCCTAATAGTAAAATCCAAACTTCATTAGATACACCAAATGCAGCAAGTACGCTATCTACAGAGAATGCGATATCCATTAATTCAACCATCGCAACTGTTCCCCAGAAGACACCAAACATTCTAAAGAGAATACTATTTTGATTCATACCGTGAGCTTCGTCTTCTTCACTTGCATCTTTACGCTTATCAATAAAGTATTTTACTGATAACCAAGCAAGGTAAAGTGCACCAAGAAGTTTTACCCACCATAATTTAATTAAGAACATTCCGATTCCAATCGCAATAAAGCGGAACACATAAGCTCCAATAAGTCCATAGAATAATGCTTTTTTACGTTTTTCTTCCGGAAGATGTTTTACCATTACCGCTAACACAAGTGCGTTATCAGCAGATAATAATCCTTCAAGTACAACAAGTGTACCAATTAATCCCCAAGATACTGGATCCTGCAACACTTTAATCCACATGTCCAAGTCGAAAAACTGAGCATACGTATCAAGGATTCCTTGCAAAATACTCATCTTACCTTTATCCCCTATTCTTTGCTAGATTTATAGAAAGGTCAAAAAAAGGAAACGAATATCGTTTCCTTTCTATGCATCCAAGCCATACGCTCTTACAAGCGCACCTAAACCACCTTGGAATCCACTTCCTACTGCATTAAACTTCCACTGTCCATTATGACGGTATAATTCACAAAAGACAACTGCTGTTTCGATGGAGAAATCTTCCCCTAAATCAAAACGAAGAACTTCTTCACTCGTTTCTTCATTCGCTAAACGAACAAACGCATTTCCTACTTGCCCAAAGTTTTGACTACGGCCTTCTGCATCATAAATCGTAACTGTAATAGCAATTCTGTGCACATCTGCTGGAACTTTCTTCAAATCCACAACAAGTTGCTCATCGTCACCTTCACCTTCACCTGTACGGTTATCTCCTGTATGTAAAACAGATCCACAAGGAGACTGTAAATTATTATAGAAGATAAAATCAGTTTCCTTCGTACATTTTCCGTTTGCATCTAATAAAAAGGCAGATGCATCTAAATCGAAATCGGCTCCGCCGTCATAAGATTTAATATCCCATCCAAGACCAATTACTGCTTTTGTTAAACCAGGGCTTGTCTTACCTAAATCGATTTTCTGGCCTTTTTGTAATTGAATAACCATCTATATTCACCTCTATATTTTTATCTTTAAAAATATATCCATCAGTAAACATACATTTCACCGATGGATATATAAATCAAATCTATTACTCTACATCTAAACCAAAGTTATTACATAGAGACGCTAATCCACCTTGGAATCCACTTCCGATTGCATTGAATTTCCAATCACCTGCATGACGATATAATTCACCTACTACTACGGCTGTTTCAATAGAGAAATCTTCTCCTAAATCGTAACGAATTAATTCTGCATTCTTTTCTTCATCAAGAATACGTACGAAAGAATTAGAGACTTGTCCGAAGTTTTGGCTACGGCCTTCTCCATCATAAATTGTAATTGTGAAACAAATACGTTCGATGTGAGCAGGAACATTTTTCAAATCTACTTTAATCGCTTCGTCATCGCCTTCACCTTCACCAGTGCGGTTATCTCCTAAATGCTCTACAGCACCATTCGCACCTTTTGGATTATTATAGAAAACGAAATCTTCAGCTCCTGAAACTTTACCATTCGCGCCTACTAAGAAAATACTAACATCTAAGTCAAAATCGTTTTGTCCGTCATAACGATTCGTGTCCCAACCAAGTCCTACAAGAACTTTCGAAAGACCTGGATTCGTTTTTGTTAAGTCTACCTTTTGTCCCTTTTTCAATGAAATTGATGCCATATACAATTCCTCCTCGGTTATTTTATTGATAACGTGATACAATCTCACTTAAGTTTTTATCTTGCGTGCCTTCTCCAACTGCTGAAAACTTCCATTCACTTCCGTGACGATACATTTCACCTGCAATTAGAGTTGTTTTGCCAGCATAATTATCCGATAAATTATAGCGTGCTAATTCTTCACCAGTTTGCGGGTTTTGAATACGAATATATGCATTACGAATCATCCCGAAATCTTGACGACGATTTACACAGTCATAAATATTTACAACGAATACTAAACGATTAATACGGCTTGGAACTTTATGTAATTCTACGAAAATTGTTTCGTCATCACCAGCGCCTTCACCTGTTAAATTATCTCCTGAATGAATAATACTACCACAAGTAGAAAGTTTATTTCCGAAGTAAACTAAATCATTTTTGTTTAAAAAACGATCTCCTTCTAACATAACAACAGATGCATCACAATCTACATTTGGTTTACTTCCAAATAATGAAGACAGAAATCCACCTGATTGCCCAATTGGATCCCAGCCTAAGCCAACCTGTAGTTTTGCTACTTTTGGTTGTCCTTTCGTTAAATCGATCTTTTGACCTTTTTCTAAAATAATAGGCATGAAGTTTCTCCCTTTCTACAAAGCATTTTCCGAATCGGAAAATATTGTATTCTTCTCTTATATTGTAGCATTATTTACCTAGCGATAAAAAGGATAAATTCTCAGTTATATGAAAACATTCATATAATTTACTTATGATGATGTAAGAAGTGGTAAATAGCACCAATCATTCCTGCACAATTACCGTTTTGCGCAAGTTCAATCTCACAATTATTATAAATCTCTTGATTTAAGTATTTACTGACCTCTTCTTTTACTTCTTTTAAAAACTCATTTCCTCTATCGGTAATTCCTCCACCAATAATAATCGTTTCTGGATTAAAAATATAAGCAAGATTACTAATTCCGATTGCCAAATGTTTAAAGAAAATCCCAACTGCTTGAGCAACTTCCCGATCTCCTTTATCATACAACTCGAAAATTCTTTTCCCATTCCACTTGCCTTTGCCTTTATATTTGCTTACAAGTCGAATTAATCCTGAAATCGAAGCAACCTCTTCAAACGTTTTTCCTTCTATTAACATATTCCCCCATTCACCAGCACTAAATGAATGTCCTCGGTACAATTTTCCATCTATAAAAATTGCTCCCCCAACCCCTGTTCCAAGGGTGAGCATAATAAAGTTATCTTTCTCTCTTCCACTACCATTCCACTTTTCTCCAAACGCTGCACAATTCACATCATTGTCAATCGATACTGGAACTTTTAATATCTCTTGCAATCTATCAATAATAGGAATAGTACTATATCCCGGAATATGATCCGCACCTCCCGTCACAATTCCTTTATTAATATCAACAATTCCCGCAGTGCTAATACCGATTCCGGTAATAGTATGTTCATTCATTATTTTTTTGGATACATATATAAGTTTTTGAATAATTTGTTCTCCGCCTAAATGAATTTCTGTTGCAACTGTTTGACGCTTTAATACTCTCCCTATTTCTGAAACAATACCATACTTAATTTGCGTACCGCCAATATCAAACGCTATATACTCTTTCATCTGCTGCCACTTCCTCTACCGTTATGAATGTAAATTCTCCCCCTCTACTATTTGTAGGAAATCTACATTAACTCTTTTCTGCTTTGACAAATACACCACCTTTTTCTATATATAGTTTTTTTTGCATAAAACTCTTTTTCCTAAGAAATATTACAAAGGGATGTATTTTAGATGGAACATTAATCTCTTAGGAGGAAAACCATGACGAAAATCTTCATTTTAGCATCAACACTCTCTTTATCTTTTTTTAGCGGTTTAAATATCGGTAATGCTGCAACTGAAAACTTCCAACCATTAACAAACGCTATTGTACAAAATAGCGATCATTTTGCAGAAGGAAACTCAAAGGATAATAATATACCTCCAGGAAATAACGGTTCTCAGGACGATGCTGGTTCTGGTGACAATGGTTCTGGCGGTAACGGTTCTGGTGGCAATGGTTCCGGCGGTAACGGTTCTGGTGACAATGGTTCTGGCGGTAACGGTTCTGGTGGCAGTGGCTCTGGTGGCAATGGTTCCGGCGGTAACGGTTCTGGTGGTAGTGGCTCTGACGGCAGCGGTTCCGGTGGCAATGGTTCTGGTGGCAACGGCTCTGGCGGCAGTGGCTCTGGTGACAACGGTTCCGGCGGTAACGGTTCTGGTGGCAATGGTTCTGGCGGTAACGGTTCTGGTGGTAGTGGCTCTGACGGCAGCGGTTCCGGTGGCAATGGTTCTGGTGGCGACGGTTCTGGCGGCAGTGGCTCTGGTGACAACGGTTCTGGCGGTAATGGTTCTGGCGGTAACGGTTCTGGCGGCAATGGCTCTGGTGGCAATGGTTCTGGCGGTAACGGTTCTGGTGGTAACGGTTCTGGCGGTAATGGCTCTCAAGGCGGCAATGGCTCTCAAGGCGGCAATGGCTCTCAAGGCGGCAATGGCTCTCAAGGCGGCAATGG